>CAMKEX010000012.1 GCA_946411695.1 uncultured Lachnospiraceae bacterium | reverse complement strand
ATGCTGGAATAGCGCAGTCGGTAGCGCAACTGATTCGTAATCAGTAGGTCGAGGGTTCGAGTCCCTTTTCCAGCTCTTTTCTGCGCAGATATGCATGACCGAAGAGCGGTAGAGCATGTCTGCGCATCTTTTTTTAACAGATAACGTAAATGTAATACAGGGTTGGGTCTGACCCGATCCCCGATCAAAGGAGAACAGTATGGCGCAGTTATGGGGCGGCAGATTTACAAAACAGACTGACCAGGCAGTAAAGGCTTTCAATGATTCCATCGGATTCGACAAGCGCCTCTACAGGCAGGATATCGAAGGAAGCAAGGTGCACGCGAAGATGCTGGGAAAACAGGGCATCCTGACGGCGGAGGACTGTGAGGCGATTGAAGCCGGCCTGCAGGGAATTCTTTCCGATATCGAGAGCGGCCGGATGGAGATCACTTCGGAGTATGAAGATATCCACAGCTTCGTGGAGGCCAATCTCATCGACCGGATCGGCGACGCCGGCAAGCGCCTTCACACAGGCCGCAGCCGCAACGACCAGGTGGCCCTGGACATGCGTCTGTACACCAGGAAGGCCGTGGAGGATGTCCGCGCGCAGACCCTGCACCTGCTCGGTGTGATCCTGGATCTGATGGAGCAGAATACGGACACCTATATGCCGGGATTCACCCATCTGCAGAAGGCGCAGCCCACCACACTGGCCCACCATCTGGGCGCCTATTTTGAGATGCTGCGCAGGGACTGCACCAGGCTTGCGGACTGCCGCCGGCGCATGAACGAGTGTCCCCTGGGCGCAGGCGCCATGGCTGGTACGACCTATCCTCTGGACCGCGCCTTTGTGGCCGGAGAGCTCGGCTTCGACTGCGCCACGCGCAATTCCATGGACAGCGTTTCCGACCGCGATTATCTGCTGGAATTCCTCTCGGATCTGTCCATCCTGATGATGCACCTGTCCCGTTTTTCTGAGGAACTCATCATCTGGAATTCCAATGAATACCGCTTCGTAGAGATGGATGACGCCTTCTCCACCGGCAGCAGCATCATGCCTCAGAAAAAAAATCCCGATATCTGCGAGCTCGTCCGCGGCAAGGTCGGCCGTGTCTACGGCGATCTGATGTCGCTGCTGACAGCTATGAAGGGACTGCCTCTTGCCTACAACAAGGATATGCAGGAGGACAAGGAACCGGCATTTGACGCGATCGATACGGCGCTGGCCTGCATCCCGCTCTTCGCCGATATGCTCAGCACCATGAAATTCAACAGAGACGTCATGGAAAAGAGCGCCATGCGCGGCTTTACCAATGCCACGGATGCGGCGGATTATCTGGTCGGAAAGGGAGTCCCCTTCCGCGATGCCCACGGGATCATCGGACGCCTGGTCCTTCACTGCATCGACGCAGGCAAGGGCATTGAAGAGCTTACATTGCAGGAACTGCAGGAGTTCTCCGATCAGTTTGAACAGGACGTCTTCGAGGCGATCTCCCTGCGCGCCTGCGTGAACAGAAGACTGACAGCCGGCGCCCCCGGAGAGGAGGCCATGGCGGAGGAGATCGCCGCAAGCCGCAGCTGGCTGCAGGCCCAGGAATAAGAAGAGAATCCGGGCTTTTGGGGATATCTGCTTTCTTTTTAATAAATTTCCTGTGTGGATCGGTATTGAAAACAGGAGATTTTAAAAAGAGGTGATTTTATTTTCCCAAACAGCAGACGTTCCGGAAGTCTTGTGCTATTATGCGGGTAATCCTTTTTTCCGAACCGGATCATTCCCCTGAGCAGAGGTTTTTCCTTCGTGGAGCAGCTGCCTGAACAGAGGACTTTTTACGGACAGTAAAGGGGATTAACATAGATTATTTTTACAGGTTATAAGGAGCAAGAAAAATGAGTGAAAAATTACGCGTAGGTATTCTCGGCGGAACAGGTATGGTGGGACAGAGATTTATTTCCCTGCTGGACAATCACCCCTGGTTTGAGGTGACAACGATCGCGGCCAGTCCCCGCAGCGCCGGCAAGACATACGGCGAGTGTGTAGAGGGACGCTGGAAACTCGAAGTTCCCATGCCCGAAGCAGTCCGCAATATTGTCGTCAAAAATGTCAGGGATGTCGAAGCCGTCGCGTCGGAAGTCGACTTCTGCTTCAGCGCTGTCGATATGTCCAAGGACGAGATCAAGGCCATCGAGGAAGAATACGCGAAGACCGAGACCCCAATTGTCTCCAATAACAGCGCCCACCGCTGGACACCCGATGTTCCCATGATCATTCCGGAGATCAACCCCGAGCACGCAGGCGTCATCGAGTTCCAGAAAAAGCGCCTGGGCACCACCCGCGGCTTCATCGCGGTCAAGCCCAACTGCTCCATTCAGAGCTATACCCCTGCTCTGGCGGCATGGAAGGAATATGAGCCCTATCAGGCCCTGGTCTCCACCTATCAGGCGATCTCCGGCGCAGGCAAGACCTTCCGCGAGTGGCCCGAGATGGAGGGAAATATCATCCCCTACATCGGCGGTGAGGAAGAGAAGAGTGAGCGCGAGCCCCTCCGCGTCTTCGGTTCCATCGAAAACGGCGTGATCCGTCCCGCTGACAACCTGGCCATCACCAGCCAGTGCATCCGCGTGCCCGTTCTCTACGGCCACACTGCGACTGCATTTGTCAATTTCAGAAAAAAAGCAGACAAAGAGGAACTCATTGAGAAGCTGCGCGCATTCCGCGGCCTTCCCCAGGAACTCAATCTGCCCAATGCCCCCAAAAATTTCATCCAGTACCTCGAGGAGGACAACCGTCCCCAGGTCCAGCTGGATGTCAACTATGAGCGCGGCTTCGGCGTCTCCATCGGCAGACTCCGTCCCGACACTCTCTTTGACTGGAAGTTCGTGGGCCTCTCCCACAACACCATCCGCGGTGCTGCGGGCGGCGGCGTTCTCTGCGCCGAGCTCCTCAAGGCCACGGGCTATATTAACCGCAAATAAGACAAATATGATATGAGACGCGGGGGACGGTTCCGGCTGTCCCGTCCGCGTTCAGGATCCCGCAGGGAATCGGCAGGAAAACAGCGCCGGTTTTACGACCGGCAGGAGGTGCGGCACGAAGACAGTTTATATAGCGGAGAAACCGAGCGTGGCGCGTGCCTTTGCGGCTGCGCTGGGCAGAAATTTCCGCAATTCGGACGGATATATGGAGGCGGATGACACGATCGTCACCTGGTGCGTGGGACACCTGGTCTCCATGTCCTACCCGGATGCCTACGACGCTTCTCTGAAGAAGTGGTCCATGGCGACGATTCCCTTCATCCCTTCCCAATACAAGTATCAGGTGATCGACGGCGTAAAGAAGCAGTTCGGCATTGTCAAACGCATCCTTACGGATCCGGAGGTCGGCACGATCTATATCTGCACGGACTCCGGGCGGGAGGGCGAGTACATTTACCGCCTGGTCGCTGCCCAGGCAGGCGTCAGGAGCAAGAAAGAGCTCCGGGTCTGGATCGACTCCCAGACAGAAGAGGAGATCCTGCGGGGGATCCGCGAGGCAAAGCCTTCCTCAGCCTATGACAACCTGGGGTCCGCGGCCTATCTGCGCGCCCAGGAGGATTACCTGATGGGCATCAACTTTTCCCGCGCGCTGACCCTGCGCTACAGCGATGCCATGAGCCGGGCGCTGGGAACCGACCATACGACTATCGCTGTCGGCCGTGTCATGACCTGTGTCCTGGGCATGGTCGTCAGACGTGAGCGGGAGATCCGCTCTTTTGTAAAAACGCCCTTTTTCCGCGTTCAGGCGGTGATCACCCAGCCGGGAGCTCCCGAAGGAGCCCCTTCCTTTACTGCCCAGTGGCAGGTCGATGAGCAGAGCATCTGCTGCGGCTCTCCCCGTCTGTACAGGGACACGGGATTCCTCCGCAGAGAGGATGCGGAGAAAATGATCCTCTATCTGACAGGAAGGGCGGAAGCGGATATTTTTTCCGCTCAAAGTGCTGTGCCAGCAGAGCTGTCTTCGGAGGCGGCCGGCAGCCGCGTTCCCGCTGTGCTGGAGAAGATCCAGCGCAAAAAAGAAAAGAAAAATCCGCCTCTTCTCTACAACCTGGCGGAACTGCAGAACGACTGCTCCCGCTTTTTCAAGATCAGCCCCGACCAGACACTGGCCGCCGCCCAGGAACTCTACGAGAAAAAACTCACGACCTATCCGCGCACAGATGCCCGTGTCCTGACAACTGCCGTTGCAAAAGAGATCGGCAAAAACCTGCGGGGCATTTCCACGGTCCCCATGTACCGGGACCTGCTCCTTCCGGTCCTGGAGAGCGGATCCTGGAAAAAGATCGGCAAAACACGCTATACCAACGACAAGGCGGTCACCGACCACTATGCGATCATCCCCACCGGCGACGGACTCAAGGCCCTTCCCTCTCTGTCCGCGAGGACGAGGAATATCTATGAGCTGATCGTGCGCCGCTTTATCTCCGTTTTTTATCCGCCCGCTGTCTATGACAGGGTCTCTCTGACCCTGCGTATCCGCACGGAGGCCTTCACTGCTTCTCTCAGGACCTGTGTCGAGCGGGGATATCTGGATGCCCTGGACTATTCTTTTTTCCGCAAAAAAGATGGGCAGCAGGGACAGGAGCCGGGGACGGCAGAGGAAAAAGCGGCGGCAGGCGGTGAACAGCCGACAGTCAGAAAGGAACAAGATCCGGGCGGCACAGGGGACGGGATTTCCTCTGAAGAGGCCGCCGTGCCGGAATTTCTCAAGACCGCGCGCAAGGGCACAAGGCTCCAGGCAGGACCCTTTTCCATCCGGGAGGGCGAGACCTCTCCGCCCAAGCGCTACACCTCGGGCAGCATGATCCTGGCCATGGAAAATGCCGGACAGCTGATCGAAGAGGAGGAACTGCGCGAACAGATCCGGGGCAGCGGGATCGGGACGAGCGCGACCCGGGCGGAGATCCTCAAAAAGCTGTTCAACAATGACTATCTGCGCCTGAACAGCAAGACCCAGGTCATCACTCCTTCACAGACCGGGGAAATGATCTTCGACACCTGCAGCTGCGCCCTCAGACCCCTTCTGGATCCCAGGCTGACGGCCAGCTGGGAACTGGGACTGACCCAGGTCGCGGAAGGCACTGTAACCAGTGAAGAGTACACGCAGAAACTCAACGATTTTATCGCGCGCAGGACCAACTACATCAAGGAGACGGATTTTCATCAGATGCTGATCCCCCAGTACGCCAGGGACGCGTCTCTGTATCCTGAGAAGTCCGCTTCGAAAAAGCAGAGGACCTCTTCCAAAAAGACCGGGACGGGATCTTCGGGAGCAGGAGCCCGCAGGGGCGGCTCTTGGCAGAAAACTTCTGCAAAAAAAGGATCCTCCGGCAAAAGGTCCGGCAAAAAGAAACCTGCAGCCGGAGAGGAATCCGGCAGCTGATCATAGTACATACAATTCTGCACCCCGTGAAAAGTAATTTTTAGTCAAGGAGGATAATATGCAGCTTACAGATTTTACCAATGAGAAGATTTTTGATCTCAATGAGACCATTGCAGCTGAACTCTTTACACAGACCACATATGCATGGGAAGTGCTGCCCATGATCAGCGACTTTATCCGCAGGATCGGCCCCACACTTCCGGCTGACCGCTTCGAGCAGAGGGGCGAGGACATCTGGGTTGCAAAGAGCGCAACTGTTTTTGACAGTGCCTATATCGGCGGCCCCTGCATCATCGATGAGGACGCTACGGTCCGTCAGTGCGCCTTTATCCGCGGAAGCGCCATCGTGGGAAAGGGAACGACAGTCGGCAATTCCACCGAGCTCAAGAACGTGATCCTCTTCAACAAGGTCGAGGTGCCCCATTACAATTACGTCGGCGACAGTGTTCTGGGATTCCATGCACACATGGGCGCGGGTTCCATCACCTCCAATGTCAAGGCTGACAAGAAGAACATCATGATCCACTGCGACGGGACACATACAGCGACCGGCCTGCGCAAGATCGGCGCCATCCTGGGCGACTGGGTCGATGTCGGCTGTAACTCCGTACTCAATCCCGGCAGTGTTGTCGGACCTCACACTAACATTTACCCTCTTTCCATGATCAGAGGCACGGTTCCCGCCTGGCATGTTTACAAAGACAAAGACCATGTCGTGGAGAAAATCGTCGAGGAATGATCTTTTCCTCTGATCCGGAGAATTCATTACAACTATGGGACAATTTCAGCCGATCTTTTCATTTGCGGGTCTTCTCATCCTGTTTGCTGTCATCACTCTGATGCTGGGCATGCAGGAGCGGAAGAGGACCCGCGCAAAACTGATTCAGTCACTGCGCAGCGGTTTCGGAAAGCCTTCTGCAAAGAAGACGCCGCCGGAGCGCTATGCCCAGATCCCGCAGTACTATCTGCACCACAGGCAGGGCTTCCAGATCGATGACATCACCTGGAACGATCTTGATCTGGACCGTCTCTTCCATGTGATGGACAGCACCTGCAGCGCGTCAGGGGAGGAGTATATGTATTACCTTCTGCGGACGCCCTCCATGAGTGCCCGGGAGCTTGCTTTCAAGCAGGAAAAGTATGACTGGTTTTCGGACCCTGCCAATGAGGAGACCAGGATCCGCCTGCAGGAGATCCTTTCAGAGCTGGGGCACGCGGGCCGGTATTCCCTGTACGACTACCTCGATTTTACGACTGCTCTGGGGGAGCGCAGAAATCTGCCCCATTATATTGCAGCCATTGCGCCCTTTGCAGCCTTCGGTCTGATGTTCCTGCACACAGGGATCGGCATTCTCGTGCTTCTGTTCGTTTTTGCCTGGAATCTGCGCACGTATTTCAGGGAAAAGGCTGTCATCGCGCCCTATTTTCAGGTGTTCAACTACATTTTCCGCCTGCTGGACTGCGCACAGGCCCTGGAAAAAGAGAAATGCCCGGCTGTCGAGGAGGAGACCCGGCAGATCCCCGGACTGCTGAAGGCATTTGCCGGTTTCCGCAGAGGATCTTCTTTGCTGCTGGGAAGTGCGGGTACGGATTCAGACCCCTTCGGCTTCATCATGGAATATGTGCGGATCCTCTTTCATCTGGATCTCATCAAATTCAACAAAATGCTGGCACAGATGCGGGGAAGGCAGGAGGAGATCGATGCCCTTCTGACCATCACCGGACGGATCGATGCCTGTATCAGCATTGCATCCTGGAGGCAGACCCTGCCTTTTTATGCGGTTCCCGTCCTGGAAGAGGATGCATCCTTTAGTGCCCGGGACCTGTATCATCCGCTTCTGGCTGATCCTGTCAGCAACAGCATAGAAGCGTCCCGCCCTGTCCTTCTGACCGGCTCCAACGCCTCCGGAAAATCCACTTTCCTGAAGGCGGCGGCCCTATGCGCCCTGCTGTCCCAGACGGCGGGCATCGCTCCCGCTGAGAGCTATCGCGCCGGCTGCTACAGGATCTATTCTTCCATGGCACTCAGGGACAGCCTGCAGGACGGAGAAAGCTATTTTATTGTGGAGATCAAATCCCTTCGAAGGATCCTCGCTGCGGCGGAGCAGAAAACGGACGCCTCCAGGCAGCAGAACCCGGTCCTGTGCTGTATCGATGAGGTGCTCAGAGGCACGAATACCGTGGAGCGCATCGCCGCGTCCGCGGAGATCCTGCGCTGCTTTGCGGGGACAAAGACCCTCTGCTTTGCGGCTACCCACGACCTTGAACTGACAGGTCTTCTGCAGGATGTCTATGACAACTACCACTTCGGAGAGGAGATCGTGGACGGGGACGTCCGCTTCTCCTACAGACTGATGAAGGGACCTTCGACTTCCTGCAATGCCATTGCCCTTCTGGGTACCCTGGGCTATGACCGCGCCATCGTTGACAAGGCCAGGGAGCGGGCTGACAGATTTCTGCAGGAGGGGAACTGGCAGTAAAACTGATAAAAGGAAACAGACTATATGAAAGTCATTATTTTTACAGACGGAGCCGCGCGCGGCAACCCGGACGGCCCCGGTGGTTACGGGGCAATCGTCCGCCTGCAGAATGCGCAGGGGCAGACTCTTGAAAAAGAACTCTCCGGCGGTTATCCCCACACCACCAACAACCGCATGGAACTGATGGGGGTCATTGCGGCCCTGGAAGAGATCGGCCGCCTGGGCGAGCCCTGTGAAGGCGTGATCTATTCGGATTCCAGGTATGTTGTGGACGCTTTTGCAAAGAACTGGATCAGCAACTGGCAGAAGAACGGCTGGGTGACCTCTTCAAAGGCGCCTGTCAAGAACCAGGACCTGTGGACGCGTCTCCTGAAAGCGCTTGCGCCCCACAGAATGACCTTCCGCTGGGTCAAGGGCCACGCCGACCACCCGGAAAACGAGCGCTGCGACCAGCTGGCGACAGCCGCGGCGGACAAGGTGGGCTGGAGTTTTGACGACACTGCCGCCCCTCTGACACAGGCGTCGGAATGGCTCGATACCAGGTCTGAAGAAGCCGGGCAGGCCGCACCTGCAGCTGCGGAACCCGACCGGACTTCCTCCCGCCTGTCAGGGACATCTGTGACATCTCAGACGCCCCGGACGGAACCTGTGCAGACCATCCGTGTCCGCTATCTGAGCGATCAGATTGACAAGCTGCAGCCGCCGACCAACAGCGCCAACTGGGTCGATCTTCGCTCCGCGGAGGACGTTGAACTCAAAAAGGGTGATTTCCGCCTCATCAGCCTTGGGGTGGCCATGAAACTCCCCGAGGGATACGAAGCCCATATCGTTCCCCGCAGCAGCACCTACAAGAATTTCGGCATCATTCAGGCCAATCACCACGGTGTCGTCGACAATTCCTACTGCGGAGACGGCGATCTGTGGAGAATGCCCGTCATCGCCATGCGGGACACACACATCCATATCAACGACAGGATCTGCCAGTTCCGTATAGAACGCCGCCAGCCCGACCTCATTTTTGAGGAAGTCGATCATCTGGACAGCGAGGACCGGGGCGGATTCGGATCCACCGGACTACAATAGAAGGACTACAATAGAAGGAAGCGGCCGCGGATTTTCATCCTGCTGTTTCTGCCTTCTTTTATTGAAAAACCAAGTCATTCAACGCTACTTTTTAACCCTACACAATACATTGGAGCAGACTATGAAAATCAGAACCAGATACGCGCCCAGTCCTACGGGCCGCATGCATGTCGGAAACCTGCGCACAGCGCTTTATGCCTATCTCATCGCCAAACACGAAGGCGGAGACTTCATCCTTCGGATCGAAGATACCGACCAGGTCCGCCAGGTCGAGGGAGCGGTGGAGATCATCAACCGCACACTGGAGGAGACCAGACTGATCCCCGACGAGAGCCCTGACAAGGACGGCGGCGTCGGTCCCTATGTTCAGAGCGAGCGTGTCGCAGCAGGCATCTACACAAAGTATGCAAAGGAACTGATCGAAAAGGGAGAGGCATATTACTGCTTCTGCACACCGGAACGTCTGGCTTCACTGACACAGACCATCGAGGGCAAGGAGATCAATGTCTACGACAAGCACTGCCTCCATCTGTCCAAAGAAGAAGTGGAGAAAAATCTCGCTGCGGGCAAGCCCTATGTCATCCGCCAGAACAATCCCCAGGAAGGCACCACGACCTTCACGGACGAGCTCTACGGCGATGTCACGGTCGAGAACAAAGAGCTTGACGACATGATCCTCATCAAGTCCGACGGCTATCCCACCTACAATTTCGCCAATGTCGTCGACGACCACCTCATGGGTATCACCCATGTCATCCGCGGCAATGAGTACATCTCCTCCACGCCCAAGTACAACCGCCTCTATGAGGCCTTCGGCTGGGAGATTCCCAAGTATATCCACTGCCCGCTGATCACAGACGAGGAGCACCACAAGCTGTCCAAGCGCAGCGGCCACTCCTCCTATGAGGATCTGATCGAACAGGGATTTGTATCCGAAGCGGTTGTCAATTTTATCGCTCTTCTGGGATGGTCCCCCGACAGCGACCGGGAGATCTTCTCCCTCGAGGAACTGGTGGAGCAGTTTGACTACCACCGCATGGGCCGTTCCCCCTCTGTGTTCGATTACACAAAACTCCGCTGGATGAACGGCGAATATCTCAAGGCCATGGATCCCGATGTCTTCTTTGCACAGGCGGAGCCCTGGCTCAGGAAGGCCATCAGCAAAGACCTCGACCTGCGCAAGATCTCTGAGATGGTGCGCACCCGCATCGAGATCTGGCCCGATATTCCGGATATGGTCTCCTTCTTTGAGGAACTGCCCGACTATGATGCGGAGCTTTTCCGCCACAAGAAGATGAAGACCAATCCCGAGACAGCTCTGACTGTCCTGCAGGAGGTCCTGCCTGTCCTCGAGGCGCAGGATTCCTGGACCAACGAGGACCTCTTTGCGGCTCTCAAGGCCTTTATTGCGGAAAAAGGCTACAAGAACGGCTATGTTCTCTGGCCTGTCCGCATCGCGGTATCCGGCAAGAGCGTGACACCCGCCGGAGCGACAGAGATCCTGGAGATCCTGGGCAAAGAGGAGTCGCTCTCCAGAATCCGCAGATCCATTGACAAGCTTTCCTGATCTGACAATGTTCACGGAAGGGGATACATTTTTTGTTCTGAAAAAACATGCCTTCATTTATCCCGGGCATGGTATGTGAAAGGACCGTGTTCTCCGGTTCAAATCATCGTGAGGCAAAGATGGGAAACAGAAGTGAACAGAAAGCTGATCCGGCACAGGAAACCGCCATCCGAAAGGGGGCGGGGCCCTGTGCCGTTATTGCCGGACCGGGAAGCGGGAAGACATTGGTACTGGTGCAGCGCATCCGCTGTCTGATCGAAGAGCGGGGCGTCGATCCATCCTCCATACTGGTCCTCACCTTCTCCAGGGCGGCTGCCGCACATATGCGCAGGCGCTTTTTACATTCCTGTCCGCATCCTGAGACGGTATTCGGAACATTTCATTCCGTTTTTTTCAGGATCCTGCAGGAGTCGGCCGCCGCAAGGCTAAAGCTCATAGATCCGGCCGCAAAACAGGACTACCTTCGCCATCTGTGCGGCCTGCCTCTGCCTTTTCTGCCTGAAAAGACCACGGCGGAGGAACTGCAGCTTCTGATCAGCAGGTACAAAAACGGCCTTGCCTGCAGGCAGAGCTGGGTCCCTGCTCTTGTGGAGATCTACGACACTTATCTGGAGGGGCGCGGCTGGCTGGACTTTGATGACATGATCCTCCGCTGTGTGAGGCTCCTGCAGGAAAAACCGGACCTGCTCGCTGTCTGGCGGGAGCGGTTTCAATGGATCCTGGTCGATGAATTTCAGGATGTCAGCCCCTCCCAGTACCGGGCCCTGCAGCTCCTGGCGGCTCCCGCCGACAATCTCTTTGTCGTGGGGGATGACGATCAGTCCATCTACGGATTCCGCGGGACAGACCCCCTGATCATGCAGCGCTTTCTGTCGGACTATGTGACAAAGGCACAGGACGGGGGGACAGATCTACAGGACAGGGCGGCAGGTAGCCGGGCCGGCCTTACAGGTTCACAGGACAGGATGACAGGTTCCCCGGACAGGGAGGACCGGATCGTTTTTCTGACGGCCAATTACCGCTGCGGGAGTCAGGTGATCCGGGCAGCCTCTTCCCTGATCCGCTGCAACAAGTACCGCATTGACAAAGCTTTCCGGCCGGGCACGAATCTGCAGGGGAGTTTTCTCTGCCTGCCGTTCTCGGACCGGGACCTTGAGTACAGCTATATTGCCGCAGAGCTCAAAAAGATGAGCGGAAAGGAGCGGGGACAGACAGCAGTGATCTTCAGGACCCACGGTGCGGCCGCCTCCTTTGTGCGCCTTCTGCATGAGCAGCAAGTGCCTTTTCTTGCTGCAGGTACAGGCAGGAGACAGGCTGTCCCCACGGACAGGACCAGGATCCTGCAGGACCTGTGCGCCTATTACAGGGCTGCCATAAGTCTCGGGGCCGGGGCAGCAGGAGGGCAGGGCCGCTTTTATCCTGCAGCGGGTAATCTGCGGGAAGATCTTCTGCAGATCATGAACCGTCCTGAGAGGTTTCTGTCAGGAAGTTTCCTTGGTCCCGGAGTGCCGGACAAAAGGAACCTTCTGCAATATGCCGGCTGTGAGAGAGAGACAGTCAGGGAACTGGTCCGGGACCTGGAGCTTCTGGATTCCCTCTCACCTGTCTATTCCATGCGCTATCTGCTGGACTCTGTCGGATACCGCGCCTGTGCCCTTTCCGACTTTGACCGGGCGGGCACGGTCCTGGAGGAACTGGAGGCGGAAGCGGGCAGGTTTTCCGGTGTCCGGCAGTGGCTCAGGCACCTCGAGACCCTGCAGGAGAAGTCCCGCAGCAGGGATGCTGCACAGAGCAGCAGCCGGGAGAACGCGGATGAAGGCGCAAGGATCCTTACCATGCACGCCTGCAAGGGGCTGGAATTTGACACAGTCTTCATTCCGGATGTCAACGAGGGAAATGTTCCCTCCAAACGGTCCTGGAGACAGGACCAGGTGGAAGAGGAGCGGAGGCTTCTCTATGTCGCCATGACAAGGGCGAAGAGAAATCTGACGATCACCTATCTGGAAGGCACACCCGACCGGCCGGCAGCGCCGTCCAGATTTCTCAGCGCTTTCGGCCTTCCTTTGTTCGAGTCATAGCAGGGCGGGTCGAACTGATTGTGCACATTTGCATTCTATGATACAATAAAATGTACTTTTGCCTTTTCACAAGGCGCAAGACCGGCTCCGGCATTGCAAGGCTGTTTCGTGTTTTTTACACATTTTATAAAAGGAGGTCCACCATATGTTCAAGGCTCCTGAATATTTTCCGGCACATGCATCCAGACCATTTGTAGGTGCTCACGGCAGCGGCGCTGTCTTCAGTGCGGTTTTTCCCGGGAACATGGAATGCGGTCTGCAGCTGATCCGCGTTTCCAACGGAGAGACTCTATATATTCCTTTCACGGAAGAGTATCGTGCCGGCAGGATCTGTTCGGTCATGGTGACTCCCTTTGATGCCGCAGAATGGCTCTACCGCTACAGGTGCGGAGATCTTTGGATCCCGGACCCGCACGCCTTTGCTGTCTGCAGGACCGTGGTCCTGGAGGAAGGAGAGCAGAAGGAAGTTACTGCCTGCAGCTGTCAGCCTCTGCGCGCCCATGACCTCTTGGAGGATGGCCCCGAGAAGCCCCTTCCCCCCGCGGACTGGTCTTGCCAGGTGGTCTACGGCCTCCACGTGCGCGGCTTCACTGCGGCCTGTTCCGATCTGGAGGAGAGTCTGCGCGGCACTTTTGCCGGCGTATCCGCCAGGATCCCTTACCTGAAAGACCTGGGTATCACTGCCGTGGAAGTCATGCCGGTCTACACTCCGATCCCCGACCGCGGCCGCAAAAAGACCTTCCGGACCATGCAGGAAGCCCTGGGCGCCTATCCCGTAGGCCCCAATGGCGATCCCATGTGGGACCTCAAGCCCCGTCCCAATTACTGGGGCTTCGGCGCAGGCCTCTACTGTGCCCTCCGCTCCGAATACGGGACCCAGGAACAGTTTGCCGGGATGGTCCGCGCCTTCCATCAGGCCGGAATCCGCGTGATTTTACAGATCTACTTTGAGAAGGGGATCCTGGTCCGGGAACAGATTGAAATTCTCCGCTTCTATATCGACCGCTACGGGATCGACGGCTTCCGCCTCAAGGGAAACGGGTCTCTTGCGGGAGATCTGGCCATGGAGCCCTCCCTTGCGGACACGGCCCTTTTCGGTTATGATTTTCCTTTCGAAGATCTGGAAAAAGAGACCGAGGCGACAAGCCGCATTTACTATACAGACCTCGATCATGTACTCACTGCAAAAAAGGCTTCTGCTGAAGCTCAGACCGATAAAGAGGAGGCCGGAAGGGAATCCCTTCCCATGCCTGCCCCCGCCAGACCGTCTTCCGGCAGCCGCCCTGCCCAGGCGGAGCCCCTGCATGATTTCTCCGGACTGGTCACCTGCAGGGATGATTACCAGACCCTGCTGCGCAGATTTGTCAAGAGCGACGACTATGTCATGAAAGATTTCCTCAAGCTCATGCTCACCTCGCCTGCCGAACATGGTATCCTGCGCTATGTGACAAGCTATGAGGGCTTTACACTGGCGGATCTTGTCTCCTACAACGACCGCCACAATGAGGCAAACGGTGAATTCGGTCTGGACGGAATCGCGGACAATTACAGCTGGAACTGCGGAGAAGAGGGAGAGACCGAAGATGAAGAGGTCCTGGCCCTCCGGCAGAAGCAGGTCCGCAACTTCCTGACCCTCCTTCTGCTTTCCCGCGGCACCCCCATGATCTGGCAGGGCGACGAGCGGGGCAATTCGCAGGGAGGCAACAACAACGCCTACTGTCAGGACAATGAGACCTCCTGGATCGACTGGATCCCTTCGGAACAGCGCAGGGAACTGACCGCCTTTACGGCCAAACTCATCGCTTTCCGAAAGGAGCACAAGGTATTTACAGGGACAAAGCCCTTCCAGTACATTGACTATCTCGGAATCGGGCACCCTGACGTATCCCTGCACGGGGCAGAGGCCTGGAATCCGGACCTGGGGCCTTTCAGCCACAGCATCGGTCTGGCCTTTTGCGAAAACTATGCAGACAACAGTTCAAGAGAGGCTGCCCGCAGGTTCCCTGCCTTTACCTATCTTGCCATCAACATGTACTGGAAAGAACTGACCCTGGCCCTGCCCAAACTCCCTCCCCACTATGTGTGGAAGGTCTTTATGGACACAAACGTGCCCGGCGGCTTCCTTGATCAGCCGCTTACTCCAAAAGACCAGCACCTGGTGGAGACAGCACCCCGTTCCGTGCGCATTCTCCGTGCGGTTTTCGATCCGGAATCACTCCGGGCAGAGAAGGCGCAGGAGCGCCTGGACAGGCTTCCCCCTGCCGGTCTTCTGAAAAAAGAGAGCCGCAGATCCGCAGCGGCCGGCAAAGCCGGAGACCAAGAAAAAAGAAATGTGCCGGGTCTTTCCGGGAGACGTAAAAAACGCCGGGCAGGCAGTTCCCTGGCCCCCCGATACCGCCGCTGAAAATACATGTTTTATACATGTTTTAAGGTCGGGCAAAGCTCTTTATGAATCCACAGGATTTTTACATTTATTTTTACATTTACGCGGACGGATCCACACCATATGGAGCGGAAAAATGACAGATTCCACACATAGAGAAAACGAACTTCACAAGACGGCGGATTGTCCCTCAGTACCGCAGACGGCGGACAGTGCTTCCGAATTCAAAGTGACTCCGGCTGCGGACGGACTGGTGAAAATGTACACAGGAAAATTCTCGCACCGCGACCGTCCGCCCATCACCAGGGAGAAATTTATGGGACATCTGCGGACCGTTACCCGCCACAAGATGCTTGTGCTCGAGGGGTGCTGGAAAGTCGGCCTCTACCGGCAGGGGATCCTGCATGATCTCTCCAAGTACTCCCCGACGGAATTTCTGGTCGGTGCCCGCTATTTTCAGGGCAACCGCAGCCCCAATAACGCGGAGAGAGAGGACATCGGATACTCGACCTCCTGGCTCCATCACAAGGGTAGAAACCGCCATCACTTTGAGTTCTGGGTCGACTACAATCTTCGCGGCAAGGAGGGGGAATCCCCTCTGATCCCGGTCAAAATGCCGGGCAGGTATGTCGTGGAGATGCTGATGGACCGCATAGCGGCCAGCAAGATCTATATGGGGGACGCCTATACCGATGAGGCTCCCCTCAAATATTTCGACGGAGGCCGTGCCCGTCAGTTCATGCATCCCGAAACGGCTGCGCTCCTGAAGAAGCTGCTGCAGATGCTGGCCGAGAGGGGAGAGGAATATACATTTGCCTACGTCAGAAGCAAGCTTTCCAAATGATGCAGGCGGAGACCTTGCCGACGCCATACGCCGTTTTGACGCCGCGCGCTCCCGGACCATCACGCTGACGCCCAGGGAGAGGCACGGCATCGGCATGCAGTCGGAGAAGACCCTTCACGCCGTGCTCAAGAATTATATCGATGCCGACGAGGACCATCAGGAAATCCCGGTTGACAATTATATAGCCGACATTTACCATGACGGAACGATCACGGAGATCCAGACCGCAAAGATGGGTACCATGCGGGCCAAACTCGCCTGCTTTCTGCCGCAGTATCCCGTCCGCATTGTTTACCCCATCCCTGCGGAAAAATGGATCATCTGGATCGATCCGGAAACCGGTGAACTGGTCAAAAGAAACAGGTCTCCCCTTCGGGGGAGCTTTTTCCACGCCTTTAAGGAGCTCTACCGCATCAGGCCCTTTCTCGGGGAGGAAAACCTGTCCCTGGAACTTTTGCTGATCGATCTGGATGAATACCGGCTTCTGGACGGCTGGAGCAGGGATAAAAAGCGCGGCTCCCACCGCTATGAGAGGATCCCCCTGCGGCTGAGGGACAGGCTGGTCCTGACCTGTCCCCAGGATTACATGCAGCTTGTTCCGGAAGGACTTGCCGAGCCCTTTACCTCTGCGGACTTCTCAAAGGCAGTAGGATTCAGCAAAAAGGGCGTCTCCACAGTCCTCCTGCTCCTGACAGAGATGGGCGTTGTCGAGCGTGTGGGCAAAAAAGGCAGGTATTACCTCTACCGCGTGACACAGGACTGGTAAAATCGACTCAATAAATAACAGAAATACAGGATTATAATCTATGGCAATCAACGAAAGATTTGAAGAACTTGTCCGCAAGACGGACATCAACAGCCCCGCACCGGAAAATGAGCCTGCCCGCCAGGCCTGGTTCCTCGCAAGAGCCAGACTGCTGACCCAAAGGCGCATGGAGGAGGCGGGAAGACCCCTTACTTTCCGCGTGGAGACATTCGGCTGTCAGATGAATGCCAGGGATTCCGAGAAGATCGTCGGCATCCTTGAGAGCGCGGGATTTACAGAGGCGCCTTCCGAAGACACCGATTTTCTCGTCTACAATACCTGCACGGTCCGCGACAACGCCGACCAGCGCGTCTTCGGCCGTCTGGGCCGCGCCAGCCATCTCAAGAAAAAGAATCCCGGCATGAAGATCGTTGTCTGCGGCTGTATGGTCCAGGAAAAGAGCAATGTCGAAAAGATCCGCAGGAGTTACCGCTTTGTCGATCTTGTTTTCGGCACCCACAATCTCTACCGCTTTGCGGAATATCTGTGCACCTGCCTGGAGTCCGACGGAATGGTGGTCGAGATCTGGGACCGGGCGGACAGAATCGTCGAGGCCCTGCCCGTTGCCCGCAAATATCCCTTCAAATCCGGAACCAATATTACCTTCGGCTGCAACAACTTCTGCAGCTACTGCATCGTGCCCTATGTGAGAGGAAGGGAGAGGAGCCGCACGCCCCTCGAGATCCTGCGCGAGTGCGAGCGCCTGGTCAGCGACGGTGTCGTGGAGATCATGCTGCTGGGCCAGAATGTCAATTCCTACGGCAAGGATCTGGATACCCCCTGCACCTTTGCGGAACTTCTGACCGAGGTCTGCAAAATAGAGGGACTTAAGCGGATCCGCTTTATGACCCCTCATCCCAAGGATCTGTCCGACGATGTCATCAGGGTCGTTCGTGATAATGAGAAGATTGCCCGCCATATCCATCTGCCCCTGCAGTCCGGCTCCGACAGGATCCTGAAGAGGATGAACCGCCATTACACCAAAGAGCAGTACATCGCCCTGGCGCAGAAGATCCGCGGGCAGATCCCTGATGTCGCCATCACCACCGATATTATTGTGGGCTTCCCCGGCGAGCAGGACTGCGACATCGATGATACGATCGATGTCATCCGCCGTGTGGGATTTGACAACGCCTTTACCTTTATCTATTCAAAGCGCGCCGGGACTCCAGCAGCCAAAATGCCCGACCAGGTTCCCGATGAGGACAAGAACCGCATGTTCGACCGGGTCCTTGCCGCAGTCCAGGAGACCGCCCACGGCCGCGCCGAAAAACTCACCGGACGCACCATGGAAGCCCTGGCGGAGGAGGTCAATGTCAAGGACAGCAGCTACATCACTGCGCGTCTTTCCAACAACATGCTGGTCCATGTGCCCGGCGACCCCTCTATGATCGGAAAAATGCTGCAGGTCCGCCTGGATGAATGCCGCGGCTTTTATTTCTTCGGAAGCGTGGTCTGAACCGGACCAAAGATGGAAAGGAACCGAAGATTTAAGGAAGCCCGATCATGAACGGGACCAAAGAAAAGATTAACAGGACCGAATCATAAACGGGACCCAAGGTCTTAAGGAACCAAAGATCCAAAGGAAACCTGAATGGAAAATCTCTACGATTATACGAAATACGCATCTTCGGCGAAAATGGCGGAAGACGCCTCCCTGATGGCGCAGCTGTCGCCGATGATGCAGCATTATCTGCGCACAAAACATGAAAACCCGGACTGCCTGCTTTTTTACCGTCTGGGAGACTTTTATGAGATGTTCTTTGACGATGCGGTGACAGTTTCCCGGGAACTGGAACTGACACTCACCGGAAAGAGCTGCGGGCTTTCGGAGCGCGCGCCCATGTGCGGCGTCCCTTACCACGCCGTGGACACCTACCTGACCAGACTGGTGGAACTGGGGCACAAGGTCGCCATCTGCGAACAGATGGAGGATCCGCGCAGCGCCAGGGGGATCGTTCGCCGGGAAGTGGTCCGCATCGTAACGCCCGGCACAAATCTGGATATGAACGCCCTGGATGAGGGCAGAAACAACTATATCTTCAGCGCCTTCTACAATTCCGGCCAGATCGGCATCGCGGCGGCGGATATTTCCACAGGTGACTTTCTGGTCTCCGAGGTGTCCGATACAGCAAAGCTCTTCGATGAGATCATCGGCTACAGCCCCGCGGAACTTCTGTGCAATGAGCCCCTTCTCATGAGCAGTCTCAATCTCTCCGATCTTCGGGAGAGACTCTCCATGCAGGTCAGCACCATCCCCAACAGCTATTTTGAAGAGTCCTCCGCAGTGACCCTGCTCCTGGAGCATTTCAGGACCTCCTCACTGCTCTCCCTTGGCCTGGATGATTTTCCCTCAGGAACGCTCGCCGCAGGCGCCCTTCTGAGGTATCTCTATGACACGCAGAAAAACGCGCTCTCAAATCTGACCAGAGTGCGGGCCTATGCCTCCGGCAAATACATGCTGCTGGACAGCTCGACCCGCAGAAATCTCGAACTGACACAGACCCTCAGGGACAAGAAAAAACGGGGGTCCTTACTGTGGGTCCTTGACAAGACCTGCACGGCCATGGGCGCCCGCCTCCTGCACCGCTTCCTGGAACAGCCCCTCACGGAGAGGGCTCAGATTGAACAGCGCCTGGACTGTGTGCAGGCCCTGTGCGAACGGAGTGTGGACCGCGACGAGCTCCGCGAATACCTGCGCGCCGTCTATGACCTGGAGCGCCTGATGACCCGCATTTCCTACGGGTCCGCCAACCCCAGGGACATGATCGCCCTGCGGGACTCTCTCCGCATGTTCGTCCCCATCAAAAATGTCCTCCGGGACTTCGGGACTATGCAGGAGGAGCCGGCAGCCCCCGGTCAGACAGAAGACGCTCCCGGCAGTCCCGCCTGCGCCCTGGCCTCCCTCTACGAAGAGATCGAGGATTTTTCCGACCTGACCGACCTTCTGGAGCGGTCCGTTGTCGACGAGCCTCCCCTCACCATCCGCGAGGGAGGGATCATTAAATCCGGCTACGATGCGGATATCGACCATCTGCGGGATGCCCGCGACAACGGCAGGAAATGGCTGATGGACCTGGAGACAGAGGACCGTGAGCGCACCGGCATCAAGAACCTGCGCATCAAGTACAACAAGGTTTTCGGATATTATTTTGAAGTCACCAATTCCTTCAAGAACCTTGTTCCCGATGACTATATCCGCAAGCAGACTCTGGTGGGATCGGAGCGCTACACCACCCGCCGCCTCAAGGAGCTGGAGGACAGCATCCTCAATGCCGAGGACAAGTTAAACACCCTCGAATACGACGTTTTCTGTCAGGTGCGCGAGGCGTGCGCCGAACGCATCACCTCCTTCCAGCGGGCTGCCGCGGCACTGGCTCACCTGGACGTCTATGCGTCACTTTCTCTGGTCGCAGAGCGTAACCACTATGTGCGCCCTGTCTTCAATGAGAGCGGCACCATTCGCATCACCGGCGGCCGGCACCCGGTCGTCGAACAGATGCAGCCGGGGGAATTCATCCCCAATGACACTCTCCTGGACGGCAAAAAGAACTGTATCTGTATCATTACAGGCCCCAACATGGCGGGCAAATCGACCTATATGCGGCAGGTTGCCCTCATCACCCTCCTGGCCCAGATCGGCAGCTACGTGCCGGCCGAAAAGGCCAGACTGTGCGTGACGGACCGTATTTTCACCCGCGTCGGCGCCACCGATGACCTGGGCAGCGGACAGAGCACCTTCATGGTGGAGATGAACGAGGTCTCCAATATCCTCCGCAATGCCACCTCCAGGAGCCTGCTCATCCTCGATGAGATCGGCAGAGGCACCTCCACCTACGACGGCATGAGTATCGCCTGGGCGGTCGTCGAGCATATCAGCAACCGCCACTATCTGGGAGCAAAGACCCTCTTTGCCACCCATTACCATGAACTGACAGAACTCGAGGGCAAGATCCCCGGTGTGAAAAACTACTGCGTGGCCGTTCGCGAGAGCGGTGACCAGATCACCTTCCTGCGCAAGATCATCCGCGGAGGGGCCGACAAGAGCTACGGCATCCAGGTCGCCCGTCTGGCCGGTCTTCCCGACATCGTCATTGACAGGGCCAGCGAACTGGTGGCCCAGCTCACCGACAATGACATCACCGAGAAGCTGCAGAACTTTGAGACGGCAGGAAGCGGCGGCAGCGGGAAAAAGAATCCCGCAAAGCCCGTTCATTATGATGACGTGGATCTGGCCCAGATGTCTCTCTTTGACACGACCTCCGATGAGGATGTTCTCAAAGAACTCTCGGAAGTCGATATACCCAACCTCACCCCTCTGGATGCCCTCAACACCCTCTACCGGCTGCAGAGCCGGCTCAAGAACCGCTGGAATGCGGAGTAAAAGGAAACAATAGGTAGAACCGCCGGAATGCGGAGTTAAAGGGAACATTAGGGAGAATCGCTCAAATACGGAGTAAAAGGAAACCAATATGGAAATCAGACTCCTCACAGAGGAAACCATCAGCCGCATCTCGGCAGGAGAAGTGATCGAGAGACCGCTCAACGTTGTCAAGGAACTGGTGGAAAATTCCATCGACGCGGGATCGACCGCCGTCACCGTTGAGATCCGGGACGGCGGCATCAGCATGATCCGCGTCACGGACAACGGATGCGGGATCGAGAAGGACCAGATTGCCCGCGCTTTTGTCCGTCACGCGACCAGCAAGATCAAGGATGCGGAGGATCTGTCCCACCTGTCCTCCCTGGGCTTTCGCGGAGAGGCGCTGGCCAGTATAGCCGCCGTCGCCCAGGTGGAAATGATCACAAAGGTGCGCGGCGCCCTCTCGGGGACCAGGGCGGTTAATGACCACCTGGCGGCTTATTCCCCCGATGCCCCCGTGCAGATCGACCTGGAGGAGATCGGAGCACCGGACGGAACAACGGTCATCGTCCGCAACCTGTTCGGAAAGATCCCTGTCCGGCGGAAATTCCTGCGCCAGCCCCAGACCGAGGCCGGCTATATCACGGATCTGATGGAAAAACAGGCCCTGTCCCATCCACTGATCTCTTTCCACTACAGGGTCAACGGACAGGATAAACTCCACACCACAGGCAACGGCAATCTGCGGGAGCTGATCTACCGCATCTACGGCCGGGAGACGGCAGGGGCCATCATCCCCATTCATGCGGAGGACCCGGATACCGGCATGACGATCGACGGCTTCCTGGGAAAACCGGAGGTCAGCCGCTCCAGCAGATCCTTCGAGACTTTTTTTATCAACGGAAGGATGCTGCGAAGCAAAGAACTTTCCGCAGGCCTGGAGGAGGGCTACCGGACCGACCTCATGCAGCACCGCTTTCCCTTTGCTGTCCTGCATCTGACCATGCCTCCCGAGCATGTGGACGTCAATGTCCATCCCTCCAAGATGGAAGTGCGCTTTACGGACCGCAGGGCAGTCTTTCAATTCCTTGATACCAGTGTGCACAATGCACTGAGCTCCGTGGAACTTATCCCCAGGGCAAACCTCAACACTGCCAGGGAGGAGCGCGCGCAGACCAGAAAAGAGGCACAGCTCAAGCAAAAGCAGCTGCAGAACGGCCCCCATTACGAGGCGTTCGAGAAAGGAAGGACCGACCGGCTTCCGACAAAACCCGCAGTTTCCTCTGCGGCTGCTCCCCTTCCTGCAGCGGCGGATGATTTTGTCTTTGAAGACAGACGCCCCTACGGGGCAAAATCTCCGCAGTCACAAAGTCAGAAGACGGATTACCGGATCCATGTGCTCCATGGGGACGATGACGTACGCAAAGAGCCTGCTGCGGATGATCAAAAGACTGCCGCCTCAGAAAAGCAAACGGATTTACCGGAAAAGCAAACCGATTCACTGGAAAAGCAGACAGATTCTCCGGGAAAGCAAACCTATTCACTGGAAAAGCAGACGGATTCTCCGGGAAAGAAAACCCATTCACTGGAAAAGCAGACGGATTCTCTCGAAAAGCAGGCGGATCCTTCGCCTGCCGGCAATGAAGACAACCTTCCCGGCGGCCAGCTGTCACTGGAAAATCTGTTTGCGGCTTCGGCAGCGGATGCTTGCTCACAGACAGAGGGAGAAGCCGACCATATCCTCACGCCGCAGAAGGCAGAGAATTTTAAATACATTGGACAGATCTTCGGAACCTACTGGATCATAGAATACGATAAGCGTCTGCTGATCATTGACCAGCACGCCGCCCATGAAAAAGTCAATTACGAGCGCATGATGCGGCGCATTGAGGGCAGACAGGCCTCGGAAGTCGCCTCCCAGCAGCTCATGCCCCCGATCGTTCTAAAACTCAGCGGCAGGGAGGAAAACGCCTACCGGCAGTTTCAGGAGGTCTTTGCTTCCATGGGATATGAGATCGAGGACTTTGGAGGGGGAAGCTATGCCATCCGCGCCGTCCCCACAGAGCTCTTCGGGCAGACGGCAGACAGCCTGCTGCGGGAGATCCTCGAGGAGATCATGAACGAGCGCATCAGCGGCACTCCCCAGGTGATCATCTCCAAGGTGGCATCCATGTCCTGCAAGGCGGCCGTGAAGGGGAACAGCCGCCTCTCCGAGGCAGAGGCCAGGGCGCTGATCGGCGAACTGCTGACCCTGGAAAACCCCTATCACTGCCCCCACGGCAGACCTACCATGATCGTCATGACACAGTACGAAGTGGACCGCAAATTCAAGCGCATCGTGTGATCACATACGGGCACGAGAGGTATACAATGGCCGACATTTTCACTACGGAACACAAGAAGAGACCGCTGGTCATCATAGCGGGCCCGACAGCGACCGGAAAGACATTCACTTCCGTCGAACTCGCAAAGAGGATGGGCGGCAGCATCATTTCCGCTGACTCCATGCAGGTCTACCGCGGCATGGACATAGGCTCCGCTAAGGTCACAGAAGAAGAGATGCAGGGGATCTCCCACTATCTGATCGACGTCGCTGATCCCTCTGATCCCTGGAATGTCGTGCGCTTTCAGGCGGAAGCCCGGGAGGCCGCAGAGGAGATCTGCGGGGCAGGCCGCCTGCCCTTCCTTGTGGGCGGCACGGGCTTTTATATCCAGGCCCTCCTCTACGGGATCGACTTCACGGAAATGGATGCCGACACGGACTGCCGCACTGCAATGGAGCAGGAAGCCGAAAACGGCGGGGCCCAGGCCCTCTATCAGCGCCTGCAGGAGGTGGATCCCGAGGCGGCTCAGGCCATTCATCCCAACAATGTCAAGCGGATCATCCGGGCCCTGGAATTCGCCCAAAAGAGCGGCGGCCTGCGCATTTCCGAGCATAACCGCAGCGAACACATGCGGGCTCCCGCCTACGACGCAGTCTTTTTTGTCTTCACCATGGACCGTGCAGAACTCTACCAGCGGATCGATGCCCGGGTGGACCGGATGATGGAAAAGGGACTTGTTGAAGAAGTGAAGCGCCTGAAGGAACAGGGACTGACTGCGGAGGATGTCTCCATGCAGGGCATAGGCTACAGACAGATCCTGCGCGCGCTGGACGGCGAGTATCCCATGGAGGAGGCTGTCCGCCTGATCAAGCGGGATTCCCGCCGCTTTGCCAAGCGCCAGCTCACCTGGTTCCGGCGGGAAAGGAATGTCACCTGGATCGATCTCGACGAGTTTTCCTGTCCGGAGGCACTCGTCGACCATATGGAGAGGGAGATCCGCAGGAGACTGGATCTCTGAGCCTGCCTTTGTGCCGGATACCCGGCCGCTTTGCCAAAAGATACAGATTCAACTGAATCTATTATTTGTCAGAGAATATATTTTCATTTATAAATCATTAAAAAAAACATAATAAAGGAACCTTCTAAAAATGACACAGACACAGAATGAGCAGACAACCCTTGCGGCCCGCTATGCCGCGTTCGGAATTTCGGAAGACGTACTTCGTTTCGCGCAGCCCGTATTGCATCAACTGCGGCCCCGCTTTGACATGATCGACGAGACCGCTGAATACAACCAGCTCCGTGTGATCCAGGCCATGCAGGAAAATCACATCGGAGAAGCGCATCTGAAAGGCACTACGGGGTACGGCTATGACGATATCGGGCGCGACGGCCTCGAGAGAGTCTATGCCTCCTATTTCGGGACCCAGGACGCGCTTGTGCGGCCCCAGATCAGCTGCGGCACACACGCCCTTGCCCTGGCCCTCATGGGAAATCTCCGGCCCGGGGATATCCTGGTTTCCGCAGCCGGAAAGCCCTATGACACACTTGAAGAAGTGATCGGCATCCGGCCTTCCCGCGGCTCTCTTGCCGAATACGGGATTGAGTACAGACAGGTGGACCTGAAGGCGGACGGCAGCTTTGATTTCGAGGGTATCCGCAGCCTGCTCCGGGCAGATACAGACCACAGGATCCGTCTGGTCACCATTCAGAGGTCCAAGGGCTATCAGACCCGCCGCACTCTGTCTGTCGCGCAGATCGGAGAGGCCATTTCCATGATCAAAAAGATCCGCCCCGACGTCATCTGCATGACTGACAACTGCTACGGAGAATTTGTCGAGCGCATCGAGCCCTCCCATGTCGGCGCGGATATGGTGGTGGGCTCCCTGATCAAGAACCCCGGCGGCGGACTCGCTCCCGTCGGCGGCTATATCGCAGGCACACAGGAGTGTGTGGAAAATGCCGCCGTGCGCCTTTCTTCTCCCGGTCTGGGCAAAGAGGTCGGTCCCTCACTGGAAGTTCTTCCCTCTCTCTACCAGGGCTTTTTCATGGGCCCCACTGTGACGGCGGCAGCCCTCAAGGGCGCGATTTTCGCGGCCTGCCTCTATGAGCGGCTGGGATTTGCCGTTTTACCGGACGGAGAGGAATCCCGCCACGATATTATCCAGTCCATCACCTTCGGCAGCCCCGAGGGCGTCATCGCCTTCTGCCAGGGCATTCAGGCTTCTTCGCCTGTGGACAGCTTCGTGGAAGCCTATCCGGCCCCCATGCCCGGCTACGACAGCGACGTCATCATGGCGGCAGGCGCCTTTGTATCCGGCTCCTCCATAGAACTGAGTGCCGACGGACCCATAAAACCTCCTTATGCTGTCTATTTCCAGGGAGGTCTCACATGGCCCCACGCCCGCCTGGGCATACTGCGCACAGTACAGAATTTTCTTGACCGTGGCCTGATTACACTATAAAATATCTTTGTATATCCTTTTCTGCCCGGAGAGCGGAAAGGATACCGCATGAATAATTTACACTACAACCCCAATAATGAAGACGTCCGGAGCTGCTATGATGACAATAGAAAGGCACCGGACGTTAGAGTTATGCGCACGGATACCGTGCAGCGCAGAGAAGAGATGCCCTATGAGCGTTTTCTTGCCTGCGGGGCATCCAGTCTGACAAATGCCGAGCTTCTGGCCATCATTCTGAGGACCGGCACCAGGGAAAAGAATGCCACTATGCTCAGCAGGGAGATTCTGGGATTCTTTGAAGAGGGGGCCGTGGATCTGTCGGCGCTGCACCGTCTGACGCTGGAGGATCTGATGAGCATCCCCGGAATCGGAGAGGTCAAGGCCGTGAAGATTCTGTCCCTCGCGGAGATTTCCAGAAGGCTGGTGCGCGAGAGGGCAGCCAGCCGGCTTGTCTTCAGCTCGCCCCCGGCTGTCGCGGACTACTATATGGAGCAGCTGCGGCATCTGGAGACAGAGACTGCAGTTCTTGTCATGCTGGACAACAGGATGGCCCTGATCAGGGAGGAGGTTCTCTCTCTGGGCACCGTCAACTGCACCCTGCTGTCTCCCAGGGAGATTTTCCTGCGCGCACTTCGCTGGGGAGCGGTCAATATCATGCTGCTCCACAACCATCCCAGCGGAGATCCCACTCCCAGCGAAATGGACAGGGAGATCACGGAGCGCATTTTCAGGGCAGGTCAGATGCTGGGCATCCAGCTGATCGATCATCTGATCATCGGAGATCTCAGCTATACCAGTCTGCGGGAATACGGCTGCATTGCCGACGGATTCCTCCCGGAAACATAATCCATTCACGAAAAGATAATACCCAGGTCACATCAATTCGGTCACATCCTAAGGTGGACTGCCACAGGGAGAAGAGATTTGAGAGCACAATCCAGCGCCGGACAGGTCAGGAAGAACCCTTCAGGTCCTGCGAATAAACGAAACAAAGATAAAAGTCCTCAGCAGATTTCGGATAATGCCCGCAGGAGCGGAATGAGAAGATCCTATCTTCTCGCAGCCCTGAGCCTGGTTCTGGCGGGGATCCTTGTATTCCGTCTGTATACTCTCCAGATCATTAAAGGCGAGGAGTATCAGGAGCAGTTTCAGAGCCGCATACGCCGCACAGTCGTCGTCAGGGCAAAGCGCGGCACCATCCGGGACAGGAACGGCAAGGTACTTGCGGAAACCGTGCCGACTTATAACATCACTATGAACGACCTGACCGATGACTCCACCGAGGACAACAAGGTCCTCAACAGCCGGATCAGCCGGATCATTGATATTGTCAGTGAAAATGAAAAGGATGACAAAATGGTCACCGATTTCAGCATCGAGCTGATCGGCGGAACCTATTTCTACAAGGATAATCTGGGACAGACCGCCAGAAACCGTTTCCTTGCGGATGTCTACGGCTATGCGGATCCCGCGGATATGTCCTCTGAGGAACTTTCCAGGACAGCAGAAGATGTCATCGCCGATCTTGCCGATAGGTACGACATCGCCTTCTCGGGAGGCAGTACCGAAGAGAAGGAAAAACTCCTTCAGATGGTCATTGCCCGCTACAATCTCAGCCTGAACTATTATCAGAAGTATATCGCCACAGTTCTGGCAAGGGATGTATCCGATCAGACAGTCGAAGCCATCGAATCGCAGTTCCGTTCAGAAGAGGACGGCGTCCAGATCGAGCAGGAACTTGTCCGCAGGTACCATTACTCCAAATATGTCAGCAATATTGTCGGCTACACCGGTGAGGTCTCCTCGGATTATCTGGAAAGCAACAATGGAACCGATGAATACGGTCATCCCATCTACCGGGAAGGCGATCTGGTCGGCTATACCGGCATTGAGGCCTCCCAGGAGGAGATCCTTCACGGACAGAGCGGACAGAACACCTTCAACGTAGACAATATCGGACGCGTGACGGATGACGCTGTAAATGAGGATGAACTTCCTGCATCCCAGAAATCCTACAGTGCTGTAGACGGCCGCGACGTGACTCTCACGATCGACGTAGATCTTCAGGAGGAGTGCTACAAGATCGTGGAGAGAAACCTGCGCAATATCATCCTTTCCAAGCTGCAGGACTCCATCTATGATCAGGTGATCTCTGAAAATGACGACGGTTCATCGATCGTGATCCCGATCAGCAATGTTTACACCTCCTGTCTGTGCAATATCATCGACAGCACGCATTTTACCTCCGAGGAGGCCAGTGATACCGAAAAGGATGTTCTGGCGGCCTTTACAGATTTCCGCAGGGGACGCTCCGACAGCATCCTGGACGAGATCCGGGACGGACGCGGCACAAGGGATTCCCTGAGCACGGAAATGCAGACCTACCAGAACCTGCTCGCTCAGGCCCTGTTTGACTACGGAATTGTCATTGCGGACGAAGATGTTGAGGACAATGCAGTCTATCAGGACTGGAAAAAGGGCACTGTCTCTCTCCGTGATCTTGTGAATGAATTTGTGGAGAAAGGCTGGATCAATCAGGACAGCCGCTTTATTGCAGCGGATGTCTCCGAATATGATGCTGTCATGCTGTTCTTTGCGCAGGTGATCGGAGCGGGAGAGGATTCCCTCAATGACCGGGACATGCGCAACGCGCTCTATAAATATCTGGTCATCGACCAGGGCGTCTCCGGTGACCAGATCTGTCAGATCCTCATGGACCAGGACATTGTCAGCGTCAGTGATGAAGAGCAGGACAGCTTTGAATCCGAGTGGGGAGAGAGCTCCTTTACATTCATGTACAACCGGATCCAGGAAAATGATCTGAGCCCCGCCATGCTCCATCTGTATCCCTCGACGGCATCTGTCGTCGCGACAGATCCCGATACGGGAGATGTGCTGGCCATGGTTTCCTATCCGGGTTATGACCTCAACCGCATCAACGATGCCGGCTATTATCAGAAACTTCTGGAGGATCCCGCCAACCCGCTGCTCAACTACGCGACCCAGCAGCTGACCGCACCCGGCTCCACCTTCAAGATGGTCACGGCCTCGGCTGCCCTTGGTGAGGACGTCGTCGACATCCAGGACAAGGTCAACTGCAAGAAGAAAGCTTCCTTCACAAAAGTGGAGGGGGATCCCAATCCTCCCAAGTGCTGGATTTATCCCAAAAAGCACGGCAAGATGAACCTGGAGAGCGCCATCGCGAATTCCTGCAACATGTATTTCTATGAGATGGGATACCGCCTTGGTACAGACGGCTCCAATACCTACAACAGCAATTACGGTATACAAAGGCTGCAGAAATATGCTGCCATGTACGGCCTGGACAAGACCTCCGGCGTGGAAGTCAGCGAATCCGAGCCGACCATGCTCTCCTCCGACCCCATCCGCGGAGCCATCGGACAGGATACCAATGCCTATTCCACTGCCAGCCTTGCCAGATATGTATCTGCAGTTGCCAATGGAGGAACGGATTACCGGCTGACACTGATCGACTCCATCCAGACAGAAGACGGGCAGTTCAGCAAACATGAGAAGTATATCGAGAATACGATCCCCCTGTCGAGCGGTCAGTGGGAAGCGATTCACAGCGGCATGCGCCGTGTCGCAACCGGTTATTCCGCCTTCAACGCGCTGTGGGAGCACCCGGTTGCCGGCAAGACAGGTACTGCGCAGCAGACCGGAATGCCGGACAATGCTCTGTTTGTCGGCTATGCACCTTACTATGCGGCCAACGCCTGGAACGCCGAGGAACTGTCTCAGCAGGAAAATATCGCACTGGCCGTCCGTATTCCGAACGGTTACACCTCCACCTACGCTGCACAGCTCGCTTCAGACGTGCTGCAGGCCTTCTTCGGTACTGAATGATCAATCCGAGGACATTGAAGGCATTGAGATCACGGATCTGTACTGTTTGAAGGACTGATCACTGAGGTTAACCGGCTATAGCTTTGCCGGAATTGGTATTCACAGGTAACATTTATGTTCAAGACTTTTTCTTTCCGAAAATTTGATTATTTTCTGGTTGCGCTGGTCTGTGCACTCAACTATTGCGGACTGATCGCGGTTCAGAATGCCGCACCGGAACTGTATCGAAAACAGCTGATCGGTTTCGGGATCGGTGTCGTACTGATGCTTCTGGTCTCCATGGTTGATTATCATCAGGTTCTCCGCCTGCACTGGTTTATATACGGCGCATGTATTGTGCTCCTGCTCCTGGTGCTGGTCACAGGTTCTTCAAGCGGCGGTGCGCAGCGATGGATCTCTTTATTCGGTATAACCTTTCAGCCCTCTGAAGCGGCAAAAATCCTGTTGATTTTATTTTTTGCACAGTACATAATAATGTACAGGAAAAAAATGAAACTGCCTCTTTATCTGCTTTCCTGCCTGGCACTGATAGCGTTTCCGGTATTTCTTGTCTTCAGGGAACCGGACCTCTCGACGAGCCTGATGCTGCTCTTGATTTTCTGTGTTGTCATGTTCACGGGCGGAATCGAGTGGCAGGTCATAGTGGCAGCTGCTGCGGTTTTTATTCCCGCTGTGTCCTGGATCATTTTCCAGGCGACCCGCGGCGAGAACAGCGTGTTGTCACAGTATCAGAGGAACAGGATCCTCGCCTGGCTGCATCCCGAGAATTTTGCGGATACAACAGCCTATCAGACCACCAACTCCATGATGGCCATCGGGTCGGGCGGCCTGTACGGCAAGGGTGTTGACGGAGCCAGTTCCTTTCTGGAGACAGGCTATATTTCCGAATCCCAGACGGACTTCATTTTCACTGTAATCGGTGAAACTTTCGGATTCATCGGCTGCTGTGCAGTTGTCATCCTGATCTTTCTGATCACTGTCAAGTGCTTCCTGATCGCGGCTCATGCCAGGGACGCACAGGGCAGGATCATCGCTTCGGGAATGGGTGCATGGATCGGTCTGCAGAGTTTTCTCAACATCGGTGTCGCAACCGGACTTCTTCCCAATACAGGTATTCCGCTTCCTTTCGTAAGCTACGGCCTCACCAGCCTTGTATGTCTGTATGCGGGGATAGGATTTATACTGAACGTACGAATGCAGCAATGATATATACAGTATCAATCTGCGGGTAACAGTTAAAGACCTCCAATCAGGCCGGACACTTCATTGATACAACAAGATTAAAAAGCGGGGTAACAAATGAGGATTGCATTGATTGCACACGATGCCAAGAAAAAACTGATGCAGAATTTCTGCATTGCCTACAGAGGCATTCTTGCGAAGAATGAGGTATGTGCGACAGGCACTACCGGCAGGCTGATCGAAGAAGTCACCAATCTGAACATCCATAAACTGCTTGCAGGACACCTGGGCGGCATGCAGCAGATCGGTGCGCAGATCGAACACAATGAGATCGATCTGGTTATTTTCCTGCGCGATCCGCTCACGGCCAAGCGCCATGAACCGGATGTAAACATTGTCGTTCGTCTCTGTGACATGCACAATATTCCCCTTGCAACCAATCTTGCCACGGCAGAGCTCCTGGTCAAGTCTCTTGACAGGGGCGATATGGAATGGCGTGAAATCTACAAATAATGTTCGTTTCTACTTTTGACGGAAGCAATTGCGGTGGCTTACTGTGATTGCCTTCCTTTTGGCGGAGCTGAAAATGTTTTTTTTGAAAAAGTCTTCACGCACAGGCGCCTCTGGCACAAAGGGCGTCAGGCCTGTGCGTTTTTTATGCTCTTTTCTCATTGCGGCCTGCGCACTGACGACAACAGGCTGCAGCCGCGGATATATATCGTCCTATAATGACAATATCCACCGAAGCAATTATTCCCTGACCGCGGTTTCTGCGGCCCCCGCAAGTTTCAACGGCAGAGCAAAGCTGTTTGCGGAAGGGATTGCGGTTCCCGGAGAGGGAAGCGCACTGGATATCGGCACGGTTTACGGGGCGGCGCTTTTTGACCTCGACGGAGGAAAGACGGTCATCGAAAACAATATTACCGAGAGGCTCTATCCCGCCAGTATCACCAAGATCATGACGGCACTTCTGGCCATCAAATACGGCGGTGATATGGACCAGATACTGACCGCATCCGCAAAAGTCCCCGACATGGAGTGGCAGGCACAGAAGATCGGCATTGAAAAAGGCGATCGCATGACTCTTGACCAGGCCCTTCACTATCTCATGGTCTATTCCGCCAACGATGCGGCGGTTCTGATCGCAGAGCATGTAGGAGGTGACTACAACTCCTTTATCGATATGATGAACAAGGAGGCGGCCCGTCTCGGAGCGACCAAGACCCATTTTGTCAATCCGCACGGACTGCACGATGAAAACCACTACACAACGGTCTATGATCTCTATCTGATCTTCAAAGAGTGCCTGAAATATCCAAAGTTCCGCGAGCTGATCGATATCAACTATTATTCAACGATCTTTCATGATAAGGACGGCAATATCCGCGCCATCGAAGTGCCCTCCACGGACAACTATCTGATGGGCTATGTCAATCCGCCTGCCCATATCAATGTTATCGGCGGCAAGACGGGAACGACTGACCAGGCGGGTTCCTGCCTGATCCTCCTGTCCAGAAATGCTGACGACAGGGAATTCATCTCTGTTGTTCTGGGAGCAGTGGACGGAAATGAGGTCTATGTGTCCATGAACCGCCTTCTCAGGAAGGAGAGAGGTTATAAAGAATAAAACCCCTTCCGGGATTTCTCCTCGCGGATGCCGCTCTGACGAGCGGCATGGCCGGAAAGAGTGAGTAAGACCGCCCGCGGGGTCACACAGGACCGGGGGCAGGTAAAGATTTTTGTTAACACTTCTTTCACTTTTTTTAAAACCTGATGAATTGTATTTTACAGGTATTTCATCTATAATGAGAGTCTAAAGATGGTAACAGCATCTTTATGGGATACACTGGTGGGAAACATGCGGTGTATTGACACAGTAACGTATTAGTAGGAGGTTTCGTCAAATGGTTCATCTGATCACCGGCAACAAGGGCAAAGGAAAGACGAAGTGGATGCTGAACAAGGCCAATGAGGCTGTGAAGGACATTCTCGGAAGCATCTGCTATCTGGACAAGAATGCTCAGCATATGTATGAGCTCAAGACCAGAATTCGTCTGATCAATGTAAACGATTATATGATTGAGAACAGTGATCAGTTCCTTGGCTTTGTCAGCGGTATTATTTCTCAGGATCACGATCTTGAACAGATGTATTTTGATAGCTTTCTCA
>CAMKEX010000011.1 GCA_946411695.1 uncultured Lachnospiraceae bacterium | reverse complement strand
AAAACCAGCTATCCGCTTCCGGAGGTTTACTGATGCTTGGGAACAGCGTAAGCTGGAAAACTGCTTCGAATTTTTACAGAATAACACCCTGTCGAGAGCTGAATTATCAGCGGAGTCCGGTGCTGCTATGAACGTTCATTATGGAGATGTCCTCATAAAATTTGGTGAGTATCTGGATGTCTCATCTGAACAGATAGCGTATGTTCCGGATCAGCGTATCGTCGACAAATTCAAGAGCTCTTTTCTGGTAGATGGCGATATCATTATGGCTGATACTGCGGAGGATGAAACTGTAGGAAAGTGCAGTGAAATAGCGGGATTACAGGGAAAAACGGCGATATCTGGACTGCATACTATTCCACTTAGACCAGTCGAAAAATTCGCGCCTGGTTTTCTTGGATACTATATGAATTCTGGTGCATATCACGATCAGCTGTTACCTCTAATGCAAGGAATCAAGGTGACTTCGGTTTCTAAAAATGCAATCCGAAACACAGATATATCCTACCCGCCAGACATTGCGGAGCAGGCAACTATCGGTCAGTACTTTATACAGCTCGACAACCTCATCACCCTTCATCAGCGTAAGTATGACAAGATGGTGAATGTCAAAAAATCAATGCTCGAAAAAATGTTCCCACAAAATGGATCTTACATACCAGAAATTCGTTTTTCGGGATTTACTGATGCTTGGGAACAGCGTAAGCTTGGTGAACTGGTTCAGTTTTCGAAAGGAACAGGCTATTCCAAAGGTGACTTGAAGGAGTCCGGAACGCCTATCATCCTATACGGCAGACTCTATACAAAATACGAGACTGTAATAGCCGATGTAGACACCTTTGCGGATGCAAAACCAGGATCTGTTTACAGTCGTGGTGGGGAGGTTATAGTGCCTGCTTCCGGTGAGACTGCGGAGGACATTTCAATAGCCTCAGTCGTTGAAAAATCAGGGGTTTTGCTTGGTGGTGACCTCAATATCATCACGCCTCCGGAAGACTTGGATTCGGCGTTTTTAGCGATTAGTATTTCCAACGGGAAACCACATGATGACATGGCTAAAATGGCACAGGGAAAATCCGTCGTCCATCTCCACAACACCGACTTGGAGAAGATCAATTTAGCGTTCCCTTGCCACGAAGAACAGGTACAGATCAGCTCTTGCTTCAGCCGCATCGATAACCTCATCACCCTTCATCAGCGTAAGCTGGAAAAGCTGAAAAACATAAAGAATTCCATGCTGGAAAAGATGTTTGTTTAGGCAGGAAAGGACGCATAGAATATGGTATTCAACAAAGAATCCGATTTCGAACAGGCTCTTATCGACTTGCTCAAAACAAAGGGGTGGGAAAGCAAGGTATTAAGGAACTACACCGAAGCAGAACTGATTCGCAATTGGGCTGACATCCTGTTTGAAAACAACCGCAGTGTAGACAGATTGAATGACTATCCGCTTACAGATGGGGAGATGCAGCAGATCATCGAACAGATCGGCGTGTTGAAGACTCCTCTTCGTCTAAATGGTTTCATCAATGGTGGCAGTGTCTCTATAATGCGGGATAATCCCGCCGACAAAGCACATTTCGGGAAAGAAGTGTCCTTGAAAATCTATGAACGCAGGGAGATTGCCGCTGGGCAGAGCAGGTATCAAATTGCGCAACAGCCCAAGTTCCCAACCAAATCGAAGATCATGAATGACCGCCGCGGGGACATGATGCTTTTGATTAACGGAATGCCGGTGATCCACATCGAATTGAAGAAAAGCGGAGTTCCTGTTTCACAGGCAACAGCGCAGATTGAAAAATATGCAGGGGAGGGAATCTTTTCCGGCTTGTTTTCGCTGGTGCAGATCTTCGTCGCGATGAATCCGGATGAGACAAAGTATTTTGCCAATCCCGGACCGGAGGGAAAATTCAATCCTGATTTCTACTTCCACTGGGCAGACTTCAATAATGAGCCCATCAATGACTGGAAGCGAATTGGTTCAACTCTGTTATCTATTCCGATGGCGCATCAGTTGATTGGTTTCTATACTGTCGCGGATGATTCTGACGGTGTTTTAAAGGTCATGCGCAGCTACCAGTATTATGCTGCTAATGCTATCTCCGATAAGGTCTCGAAGACAAAATGGGAAGGTAAAAATCAGCTGGGAGGTTATATCTGGCATACGACAGGATCAGGAAAAACGATGACTTCCTTCAAATCCGCGCAACTGATCGCGACATCCAGGGATGCAGACAAAGTTGTCTTTCTGATGGACAGGATTGAACTGGGAACGCAGTCGCTGAAGGAATACAGGAATTTTGCAGGGGCAGGGCTGACAGAGCAACAAAAGGCAAATACTGTCCAGGAAACAGAAGACACGCATGTACTGGCAGGGAAGCTGAAAAGCACGGACCCTGCAGACACACTGATTGTCACATCAATCCAGAAAATGAGCAATATCAGCGAGGAGAATGATGGACTCAAGGCTGCCGACCTTGATGTTATGAATTCCAAGCGGCTCGTTTTTATTATTGACGAAGCACACAGGTCAACCTTTGGTGAAATGCTTCTGACAATAAAGCAGACTTTTCCGAAAGCAATCTTTTTTGGATTTACTGGAACTCCTATTCAGGAAGAAAACCAGAAGAAGATGAGTACAACATCGACGGTTTTCGGAAACGAGCTTCATAGATACAGCATTGCAGATGGCATCAGAGATAAAAATGTCCTTGGATTTGATCCTTATAAAATACTTACCTACAAGGACAAAGATGTCAGACAGGTAGTGGCTCTGGAAAAGGCAAAAGCGGACACTGTGCAGGAAGCTATGTCAGATCCTGCCAGAAAGAAAGTCTTCATAGATTATATGCAGAACATTCCTATGGCCGGGTATTCTGGGAATGACGGGACATATGTGAAGGGTATAGAAGATTATCTGCCGCTCAGCCAGTATCGTACAGAAGAGCACCAGTCAATGGTCGTTCAGGACATCGTTGACAACTGGATGATTCTTTCACAAGGCGGCAAGTTCCATGCGATCTTTGCTACCAGCAGCATCCCGGAGGCATTGGAGTACTATCACCGGTTTAAGTCTGCAGCACCTGAATTAAAAGTCACAGCGCTTTTCGATCCAAGTATAGATAACAATGGCGGCGCGAGGGTGAAAGAGGAAGGGCTGGTCGAATTGATTTCAGACTATAACCGAAGATACGGCCAGGACTATACAGCGGCTTCTTTTGCTAAGATGAAAAAAGACATTGCCGCCAGGCTTGCCCACAAAAAGCCTTATGAACGTATTGAGAGAGAGCCGAAGAAGGAAATTGACCTTTTAATCGTTGTAGACCAAATGCTGACCGGCTTTGATTCCAAATGGATCAACACTTTGTATATGGATAAGATTCTCCGATACGAGAATATAATCCAGGCCTTCTCCCGGACAAACAGGCTTTTTGGGCCGGATAAGCCATTCGGTACAATAAAATATTACAGAAAGCCACATACGATGGAAAAATACATCGAAGCGGCTGTAAAACTGTATTCAGGAGACAGGCCCTTTGGATTATTTGCCCAAAGGCTATACAAGAACCTCTCCAATATGAATTATCTGTTCGAGCAAATAAAAGATGTTTTTGAGCAGGCAGGGGTCTTAAATTTTGAACGTATTCCTCCTGAAGCAGCGGAACGGAAGAAGTTTGCAGATCTTTTCCGCCAGTTTAACGAATATCTTGAGGCGGCAAAAGTCCAGGGCTTTTCATGGAATCAGCAAAGATACTCAATTGTCGATGAAGCAGACGGACAGGTCCATGAAATCACCATGGCGCTTGATGAAACGACCTATCTGATCCTCGTCAGGCGTTATAAGGAATTATTCAGCCAGGGGCCTGGACCCGGCGGCGAAGACGTTCCTTACGATATTGATGGGTATCTTACAACAATCGACACGGATAAAATAGATTCTGATTACATGAACTCCCGCTTTGAGAAATACTTAAAGCTGCTCCATATACAAGGAACCGACGCGGAAGAACTGCAAAAGGCAGAAGACGAGCTGCACAAGACCTTTGCCACTCTCTCTCAGGAGGAACAGAAATTTGCCAACATATTCCTGCACGACATTCAGAGCGGAGATGTTAAAGTGGTTCCCGGAAAGACATTTAAAGAGTATGTTGTGGAATATGTGTCCAAAGCCAAGGACGATCAGATCCATAGACTGGCTGCATACGCACTTGGCCTGAATGAAATGATGCTTCGCAACCTGATGGCGCAGCACGTCACAGAAAGCAATATTAACGAGTTCGGAAGATTCGATGCCCTGAAAGCAACTGTCGATAAATCCCGTGCTAAAGCCTATTTTGAAGCAATAACCGGGATTAAATTACCGATGCCAAAAGTGAATATCAAGGTTGATAATCTTCTTCGTGACTTTATCCTTAAGGGCGGATATGACATTGAAATGCCCGGATAAATGATCGCTTACAGCGTGAGCCTATTGAGAGCCAAGGATTTCCTTGGCTCTTTTGCTTTTCTTGGGAACAGCGTAAGCTGAAGGACATCGCCTCGTCATTTGAATATGGCCTGAACGCCGCAGCAAAAGAATTCGATGGCGTGAATAAGTACTTACGTATTACAGATATTGACGATGTGTCGCGCGCCTTCAGAGATGATGACCTGACTTCTCCAGATACAAACCTTTCCATGGCGGATAATTATCGTCTTCGAGAAGGAGATGTGATGTTCGCGAGAACAGGTGCAAGTGTTGGAAAAACCTTTATTTATAGGGAATCTGACGGTCTTGTGTACTTTGCCGGATTTCTTATCCGGGCAAGAATTAAGCCTGAGTATAGCGCGGAATTTGTATTCCAGAACACGCTATCCTTGCAGTATGAGAAGTATATTAAAACTACTTCGCAGCGTTCCGGACAACCGGGTGTTAATGCTCAAGAGTACGGAGAATACTCATTTTTAGTGCCGGGTTATCTGGAACAGAAGAAAATTGGTAACTTCTTACATCAAATTGATAACCTTATCACCCTTCATCAGCGACAGCATATTTACAAGAATACAAAAAGCCCCAATTATACTATTTCTTGGGAACAGCGTAAGCTGTCGGAGGTCGTAGGTGTGTACGATGGGGTGCATCAAACCCCGCATTATACAGATAGCGGTGTGATGTTCCTTTCTGTGGAGAATATTGCAACTCTCACATCCCAGAAGTTTATCTCAGAAGAGGCCTTCGAGAGGGACTATAAAGTATACCCTCAGAACGGTGATGTTCTGATGACAAGAATCGGCGATGTAGGTACCCCAAACGTCGTAGAAACCACTGAAAAACTGGCGTTCTACGTCAGTTTGGCTCTACTCAAGCCTATGGGGATTGACTCATATTTTCTTTGTAATGCAATCCAGTCCCCGAGATTCAAAAAGGGATTGAAAGATCGAACTTTGGTAACTGCAATACCACAGAAGATCAATAAAGATGAGATAGGCAAGGTTGATCTTTTGATGCCAAAATCGACAACCGAACAGGCTCAAATAGGAGCTTATTTCCGCCAGCTCGATAACCTCATCACCCTTCATCAGCGTGAGCAACAAATAACAGATGATCAGGCTGTCATATCAGCTTAAGCTTGACAGAGCACGCATGACGATATCCACATCTTGATTTTCCAGCTCATGAATAATGTGAAGATATGTCTTTTGCGTTGTTGTCATACTGGCATGGCCAAGCCTCCTGGCTACACTTGCAATAGAAACCCCTGCAAATAACAGCAGCGATGCATGTGTGTGTCTAAGTCCATGGACAGAGATAATAGGAATATTCACCTCGTTGCAGTGCCTTGCCAAAATATCATTCACTGTTGAATTGTATACCTTTTTCCCAGGTTTAACAAAAATAGGTTCCTCCTCAGGAAGTTCCTTTAAGAGTTCGGAAAACTGAACAACGGTCTGCCAATCTATCTGGATTTTTCTGACCGACGATTTGTTTTTGGTGGGCAGGAATCCACCTTCCCCTTTATAGTCCCATGTTTTGCTAATAGATAGCGTTTGATGTGAGAAGTCAAAATCCTTCGGTGTTAAAGCAAGGGCTTCTGAGAATCTCATACCTGTTTTCGCCACAAGTAATATAAACCAATCCCAACTTACCTCGCGTCCCAGTAAAAGACCCACTAACAGCGTGTGCAGCTCAAATTGATTTAAATATTTTGTTTTTTTTTCCGCCGGAGGCTTCCCTTTAATAATCACCTTTCGTGTAGGATCATTTTCTATAAGTCCTTCGTCAACCGCATCCAATATTGATCCTTTCAATTGATGATGAAAATCCATTGTTGTTTGACGCTCGTGTGTTAATGCATAGTCGTTCAAGAGCTGTTGATAGGTTATACGTGTCAGCTCACATATTTTTATTTCAGGAATTAACTTTTCCAACCATGATTGAGTCATGGCGTATTTGTCAAGAGTTACCTTTCTGATCGCCCCTTCTTTATATACTTGAACCCACTGTTTATAATAATCACAGAATAAATCTGTACTCTTTGTCTGATTTAGCATATTTAACCTCCCGTTTTATTAATCTTCTGTTGCTCACGCTGATGAAGGGTGATAAGGTTGTCAAGTCTTATCAAAACATCCGCAATTTGTCGCTGTTCCGGAACGCTCGGAATGCGGATTTCATACTGTAGCATCTCGTTTAAGTTAAGCACTCTATTTCGGCCAGCACCGCCAGGTGAAGCAAGCCATAGGTGATGTCGAAAATTCTCATCCAGGATAATATATTTCAGGAACTTCGGGTCTAATTCTTCTGATAGAGAAAACTGCGGAAAACGGTGAGAAACCAGCTTTCCAGCGTCGTTTTCATCGGTTACAGCAACCGCATGTTCCCATCCAAAAGTAATGTTGACAATGAATTTGTCCGAAGCGACTTTATGCATCTGTGCCGTTTGCAGTTCGTGTCCCGCTGGAACATAGCTATGGAACGTTCCTTTGGCATGGCTACGGATACCCAATCTTTCATATCCTGTATGCGGAATTTCAACGGGATCGGTATAACTCGTGAGGACTTCCGACAACTTACGCTGTTCCCAAGAAAAAGTTGATTTCAATCAATGTTCGGGAACATCTGCAATCTCGACAAACAGACAATGAAGCTATACAATATTGACACCGAATACCACAATAGCCTAACGCAAAACATTAAAATATACCTGTCCCAAGAAGACTGATGGACATAGCCGATTAGTGATTCCGGCGGAAGCATTCTTCTGGATATTTGTTATGAGTAAATCGGCTGGATGGCCTGAATCTTTCCAGAATGAGGGAAAATGAGGAACGGGAGATTCTACGTTTGACCGGCAGAAAGCCGGATAGCTTGGGTATAAACCGCTCACCTTATGCCGGACTATGGCATTTCCATTACTGTGTGCAACACATCATTTGCAGAGGAATAGGCAAATATGGCAAAGAGAAGAAAACGCTCATCAAGGTCATCATCTAACGGCTCCAGCAGGGAAGCGGCAGAGCTTGCCAGGCTCTTGAAAGAGGCAGAGCGGGGCGGCTCCATGCCGAACATGCTCAACCTTCCGATTCTGATGGAGATGATGGACCTGGCTGGCGTGGAAGACGGGAAAATGTCCATGGACGACATGGAGCGGTTCATCGGTTTGATGGATACGCCCATGTTTGGAGGCCAGGGAGCCAACGTGTCGGAGGATTCCGACAGGCGCATGCGGGCATTGATGCCGGATCAGACTGTCACGGATGACCAGATGAACCGCCAGATGTACGAGAATGTCAAACGGGCGATAGCAAATGGCTCAATGGATCTCACGAGGCCGGCGGATGATTACGGCGTGATCGCAAACTTCATCACATCCTTTATCACGGAGGACATGAAGAAAAGCTTTCCCGAGATCGCCAGCCACTTCCTGCGCAATGAACCGATGATCCAGGATCCTTCCCTCGCCCAGGCGGCACAGGAGCGGCTGGACCGGGAATGGGATGACAGGGCGGGCCAGACTGATTCAGAGAAAAATGCTGGACAGGTAGATCAAGGACCTGCGGCAGACGAGGACAATGCCGGACCGTGGTACTTCCGGGATGGGACCTTCCGGAACTTCCTGACGCCCAATGACAGGAAGATGGACGCGCGGGATTCCTATGACCACAAGATCCTGAACCTGATTGTCGACTGCATGCGGCTCGGGAGCGAGTACAGCAGGAATTTCCTGCTTGCCCTTTACAAGACCTACTACAAGCGGGAATACAACCGGCTAAAGCGCTACAGCACGGTCAACGAATATGACATGCTCACGCTATTTGACGAATCGGAGCGCGACGAAAAGGGCAGGGATGCGACACTCCACGCGACAGGCACGTCCGGAACGGTGGGCGATCGGTTAGAGAAAGAGCTTGCCGCCACACCAGGCAACATGAACTGTTTCCCCCGGGCGGATCTCGAAGCGCACTATGAGTACCGCAGGATGGCGCAAAAGGGAGGTTATGTCCGCGTCGGGAGAAATGAAGAGGGTGTCGAGGAACTGATCGAGGTCAACCGGCTGTTCGGGAGCATCGTGGAAGAAGAACCCGCGATGCTGCAGGGCAGCACCACAGAAGACTCCACCGTACTGCCGGCTTCCCAACCGCCAGAGGATTCCGCAGACAGACAGCCTTCAGTTTCCCAGGAGGCACAACCACAGGATCCTGCTGAAAAAGAGTTTACAGCGAGAGACGCTGCTGAAAAAAACTCCGCCGGCAGAGATTTCGCCGGCAAAGGCGCCGCTGATCCTGAACCAGAAGAGGCGCAGACGCAGGGCTCCACCGACGGGCAGATTCCGGCATTTCCTGCCACACCTGGACGGGCGCGCCTGAATCCCCACGCCCTGCAGACAAACACATATGAAGTGACAGACGCCGTCCATGCGGAATATGTCCAGCGGCTGGATGAACCGTCTATTTATCCTGCCGTCAGCCGGATCACGATTATGTGCGAAGTGATGGGGATCCGGCTGGATGAGACCTGCAACCTCCACATCATTGAGATGAATGAGGATCGCAAAAGACAGAGCGAGAATTACTATGCCCATGTGATCGGCAAAGAGGGAGACAAGACCCTGGCGCAGCTGGTCGAGGAGCTGTCGGCGGGAGGGGAGGGCTGGATCCGGGCTGCCTACCCGGAGACAGCTGACCCAACCAGATACCAGAAGGATGTGAGCTATGTTGCCCTGCAGCTCGCGCAGGACATGGTACAGCAGGTGATGTCCAGCAGGGACATTTTCAAGACCATCATCTACGGGACGAGGGAATTTAACCTTCCCAGAGAGCTCAGCCATGCCCTTTTCATGCTGGAAAGGAATTACCCGGGGTACTTGCCTGGTTTCGGGCATGTCGTACTCCTTGCCATGATCAACTACCTTAGCGAAGTTATAGCCGACATCTACCAGATGCGGGAGCAGGAGCTGATCGAGTTTGCAAACATCGAGCCGGAGCACTATATCGGCAAGTCGCTGCACGACACCCACATGGGCAAGAGCCAGGAAGCCGCAAGGAAGGACATGGCAGATGCAGAGCGTTCCCTGAATGCCGTCATCGCAACCAGCGGGTCAAAGAAAGAGAAGGCAGGCTCTCCGAATAAGAAAGGACCGGAAGGAAATCTTTCTGGAAGAAATGTTCCTGGGAGAAAAGCGACCGGGGACAGAGAGACGGCACAGAAAGCTGGAGAAATCACTTTTTCTGGCACTAAAGAAACAAAGAGAGCATTGCGTGGAATCAAAAGCCGGGATTATGACCATTCCGCTTCCGCCGCTGTGGATCCAGCAGACAAAGATGCCGAGATCGCAAGGCTGCAGGAAATCATTGCCGCCCAGCAGAAGCAGCTGAAGGAAAAAGACGAAGTCCTTTTTCTCAGGGAACAGGCTGTCATCCGCCAGCGCACACTCTACGAAGAAGCCCGTGAAAAAGCCGATGCTTACGAAAGTAGCCGCGCGGAATATGAGGCCAGCCGCAAGGAGCTCACCGCCCTTCGGAATCACATCTTCAACATTACCGAGGACGACGTGGAGGAAGAGGAAGATCAAGTCCTCCTGGAGCGTATGAAACGCGCCATCGCCGACAAAAAGATCATGATCATCGGCGGCCACGAAAACTGGCAGAAGCGCCTCCGCAAGAGCTTCCCAAAATGGAAGTTCGTCGCCGCCTCCGACAACCTCGGCCTGGACACCATCGAGGGCATGGACCACATCTACTTCTTCACCGATTTTATGAGCCATGCCCTGTATTACAAGTTCATCGGCCTCATGCGCCGGCGCGAAATGGACTGGTACTACCTTCATGGCACCAACATAGAAAAGAACGTCCGCCAGATCTACAGCGAGACCGTGAGGATGGGGTGAGGAGGTTGTATAGTATGGAGTTTATGGTAATACGAAGAATAGAGGATTTCTATGTCAAATAATAACAATAAATCTTCCTCAGGCGAAAAACAAGGAAGTAATCGGTCATGGATTGTTTCTGCTGAGAAATCGGTTCGGTTGCGTTTACAAGATTCTCTATTTCAGGCAGACGGCGTTGACCTTCCGCAGGAAATACAGAGGTTTTTCGGTGTCAGGGATGGTATACAGAAAGGAAAGGATTATTCTCAGGATATTGATCTAATCTTTGACCACAACAATTACAGGGCAAAGGTTATTTCCAATTCAAATAATCCAGATGGAGCTGCGTTTTGTCTCGACTCTGATGCAGAAGCATTCCTGAAAAGAAATGGAACATATAACGCGATAGAGATACAGAAGGACGATAGTAAGAAGAACAGTTCAGGCACTGAATACAGGCTGCTTTTGGCGCACATGCGCGGGGACAGTCAGGTGCAGTATTCACCCACCCAGGAAATACCTCTGGAGCCCCACCGTGAACTTTCGGCTGAAGAACTATTTGAACTATTTCAGAACGCCAATCTGGTGCGGAGAGATTGGGTGGAGGCACTATATGACTTGTACAGGATGCCCGGAAATAGCGCTTCCTGCAGGCAATTAATGCGGAAGTACGGAAAGCCTGTTAGATACTACTTGAGCAGTTTTTCAAAGCTTGGCTCAGTAATTGTTAATGAGACGAAATGCGATGCTTCTGAGGCAGACGGAACCCCCAGGTACTGGCCCGTGCTGTTTACCAGAGAGGCGACAGGCGACAAAGTGGTGGGGTGTTATTACTATCACCTTAGAGAACCTGTCCTCGGGGCAGTCACAAAGCTGGCAATAGAAGGATTTTTTGTTGAGGATAGAGAGGACATGGTACAGTATGATCGAAATCAGATACTCTATGGGCCGCCAGGGACAGGAAAAACGTACCACTCTGTCATCTTCGCTGTGGCCATCTGCGAAGGAAAGAATGTTTCCGAGGTTGAGAAGGAGCCATTTGAGGAGATTCTCCGCCGCTATCGGGTATTGGAAAAGGCTGGCAGGATATCCTTCACTACATTCCACCAGTCGTATGGATATGAAGAATTCATCGAGGGAATCCGTCCGGTTCTTGGAAATGGGAAAGCAACGAACGGACAAAATGGAGAACTGCAGTATGTCATGAGTGATGGAATCTTCAAAAGGATCTGCAAGCGTGCAAACGCAGGACAGGAGGGAAGAATTCCATACGATGAGGACACAAAGGCGTGGCTTGTCTGGCTTAAGGAAGATTCGACAGTCACCGGACAAGATGCATGTTTCAGAGCTGGTGTGCTTAGATTTGAAGGAGCTGAGGATATATATAATAAACACAATGATGAGTCGAAGTACACAGACCTGCAGGGGATGAAACAGGGCGATATTGTTCTGTCATTTGCAGGGCTAGATGGAAAAATCAATAACATTGGCATTGCTGACGATAACAATCTAAGATATCAGGAAAAACAGCCCAATGAGGAAGGATACTGGGAGCGCAAAGTCAAGTGGAATGACCAGGAAATCACTTTCGTACTTGACACGTTGCTTGGAGATAGGGCGATTTGTCGCCGCCGGGGGCCACAGTTAATTACTGGTATAAGCATTTCGGATATTGTTGAAATTGCCGAAAAAGCGATTGAAGAAGCAGACGGAATACAATCAGCCGCTGATGAAGGTGGATCTGAAGAGTTAAGCAACCGGTGCGTTTTGATTATTGATGAAATCAACAGAGGCAACATTTCAAAGATATTTGGCGAACTAATTACTCTGATTGAGGAGACCAAGCGGGAAGGCGCAAGGGAAGAAATGAGTGCCGTTCTGCCGTACTCAGGAGAACCATTCTCTGTTCCGGACAACGTGTATATTTTAGGAACCATGAACACGGCGGACAGATCAATTGCCCTGATGGACACAGCCCTTCGCAGAAGGTTTTCCTTCGTTGAAATGATGCCAGACTCTAACGTTTTAAAAGGATCTGTTGTGATCGATGGGAGAAATGTAGATATTGCACGAATGCTTGAAGTGATTAATGAAAGGATTGAGTATCTGTTTGATCGGGAGCACACAATCGGCCATGCATTTTTCATAAAACTTATGAATGATCCATCGATAGAGACCCTTTCAGGCATTTTCGAGAAAAATGTCATTCCTCTTCTGCAAGAATACTTTTATGAGGACTACGAAAAGATCCAACTGGTTCTGGGCGATAATGAAAAGCCCGATGATCTTAAATTTGTCCTGAAACTGCCTGTAAATGAACGGGACCTCTTTAATGGGAATCCGGATCTGGACCTTTCTAAAAGGAAGTATGTAATCCAGAAAAAGGCATTATCGAATATTGAAAGCTACAAGATGATTGGAAAAGGAATCTGAAATGGAGAAGCTTCTGGAAGTCAGGGAATTCGACAACATTTCCTGTAATATGGATTTTCAATCTGAGTATGCGTATCTTCCGGAGGCAGTGTTTCGGGAACTGCAGGAGTTTATCCACGTTTATGAGGCGGATGAGCATTCAGCAGATGCCTTGGACTTTCTGAAGATTAGATACCGTCGAAAAGTTGGCGATATTATTTCTGTAAACAATTATGTTGGACTGATTCAGCTAAAGAGTGGTTATCAGATTCAAATTCTGCCAAAGATAGATTTCGGAAGCAGTACAGATGATGGAAACAAAGAGACAAAACGGGTTTTCCTGAAAATGCTCCGGAGCATGAAGGATTTTCCCAGCAAGGTGTTCAGTGATGCCAGCCTTGATTTGGACAGAATGCCGCTATATGAAATCTTTATCAATTTGTACCTCCAGGAGGTACGTGCGCTGGTAAAGCATGGTTTGAAATCAGCATATATCCCGCTGCAGGACAATCTCCGGTATTTCAAGGGAAAGCTGCTCATAAACGAACAGGTCAGACAGAATACGGCCCATCGGGAACGATTCTTTGTGAGATATGATGAATATATGCTCGACAGACCGGAAAATCGTCTGATCAAATCAACTTTGCTAAAGCTCAACACTGTCACGTCTCGGGCAGAGAATCAGAAGGAAATCCGGCAACTTTTGCCTTTCTTTGAGCTGGTTCATCCTTCTGCAAATTACGAGAAGGACCTTTCGCGTGTCGTGATTGACCGAAGCACGAAGGACTATGATATTATTCTGCAATGGTCTAAAGTGTTTCTCTTCAACAGGAGCTTTACAACCTTTTCGGGAAGTACGAGGGCAAGAGCGCTGCTGTTTCAAATGGAAAAGGTGTTTGAATCCTACGTAACACAGCAGTTACGGAAAACCTTGTCAGATCTTGACTGGGAATTCTCAAGCCAGGACAAAGGGTATTACCTATTCGACACTCCCCGGCGCTTTGAACTCCGACCGGATATTGTGATCAGGAAACAGGATGGCTCCAGAATCGTACTTGACGCAAAATGGAAAAGCCTGGTTAATCAACCAAAGAAGAATTACGGGATTTCCCAGGCCGACATGTACCAGATGTACGCATATTCAAAGAAATACGCACAGAGCAATCCAGTGAAATCGCCAGATGTCTGGCTGCTATATCCCGTAAACTCCGATATGAGAAATCATAAGAACATAAGTTTTTCCAGCAGGGATGGCGTCAATGTCCATTTGTTCTTCGTAGATGTTGCAAACGTTTCAGACAGCATGTCCGATTTAAAGGGCAGGCTCTTGAATGAGAAATAGAACACCCATAATTGTTTTCCATATACTAAAGCAGGGAGAAGGAAAGATGATGGATATATCTATAACGAAAATCTATAATTCCGAACTCGGACTGGACGGTACCATCACAGAACTGATCGACTGGTGCTACCGCTACTCAGATGACTATACAGATGCTGCGCTCGATGAGATTTCCGCACAGGCAAAGCAACTTGGACTGCCCGAAGACCAGGTCCAGATTCCTGTTCTCGTCAAGCTGGATCGTCAGCGTTCTCAGAAAGACGACGGTACGCTTCCCTACGAACAGATGAAGCTCGACCGTCTGAAGGGCGGATCGATCGGCTACAGCTCCACAGAGGAGTACGGCGAGGTGGAGATCCGCCAGGAAGACGACAAAGTTCTTGTCACCATCACCGGCTCCGATGACAATGGATTCTTCACTGCCGCATCTGCCTGCAGCGTCGAGGAGTTCATGACAGGTGACGAAAACTTCCTTGAATCCTTCATCGGCAGCGTGCTGTTCTACAGCAAAGTCTATGATGAGGAAGTCTCCTGAAATCCTTTGCAGGCTGGAGCTGCCACAAGGCCTGAAACGTTTGTAGAAGAGGATGGCCTTGAAAAATAGATAAAAAATGGGGATATGAAAATATGAACCGGACATCATCCTGTATTCAGAAAATACAAATGATTACACAAAGTAACATTCTTGATCGGGAACTGTTGGACATGGAATTGTCGAAAATGTTTCTTTCCATAGGCTATGACAGCACAATCGGATACAATTCCGGGACAGGGAAAACGACAGGTGAAGTAATCGGAAAAGTGGGAAGAAATCAGATTTGCTGGCTTGCGTATCGACAACGCATCAACAAATTCCGAGCCATGGTCCCACTCGTGATTGCTGATCCGGATATGGAGATAATGAGATATAGGAACATTGCTTTTAAGGTTATCGAAATAGATAAGATCGAAGCATTTGCAACAGAGATGCTAAACCGCTGGAAAACCCTTGCAGATAAAGATTTACAGAAGAAATAGGTATTTGAGAGGACTATGAGTTTCATGGATTCACGGTATATCGATGCTGGACAGATCAAAAAGGGGAGTCTATGAGCGCAGATATCATTCACTGGGATTTCGAGAGAAGTCGCAAAAGAAAAGAGAAAGGCCTCGCTCCTGAGAAGATCAAACTGGAAAAGGTGTTGATTCCGGAAGACTGGTCCGCCGAACAGTATGAGAAGTTCAGGGACATCTTGGTGCTGCTCTGCGGCATCGATGAGGAACAGCTCCCGCAGGTATGGTGCATGATTACAGACCTTGTGTCTGCCCGACTTGGCTGCACCCCAGGGACCCTGATCGATGCGCTTGGCGGGATCGTGGAGCATGTCGTCGAAGAGGAAGGCGCATTTAATCCAGAACTCCACTCAGAGGAAGAGCCTGAAGGTTGACATATTTGAGATAGAGAACCGGGTAAAAGATTATGTATACTTTGCCATACCAAGATGTCAGGCTGTTAATAACCTGACAAAAGATCGGATACTGGAGACTATACCATTTTCCTCACAATCAATGATTTAATTTGAGGTAGACACATGATCGGAAAAACTGTAAGACATATTCGCTATGGCACTGGAGCTATTACAAGAGAAGAGAATGGAAAGGTGTATGTTCAGTTTGATGCCGGAGAAAAACTATTTCCCTATACTTCTTTTGAGACGTATTTGGTATGCGATGATCCTGACTGCCAGAGAGAGTTTTTAAGAAAAGCAGAAATATTCAGAGACGCTAAAGAGAAATCGGAAAAGAAAAAACGAGAAGAAATCAATAGTAGCCTGGATGTATCGGCGGAAAAAAATCACAGGTACAGAAGCACATCTTCAAAGGGTTATAATTGCTGGATAAAATTCGAAGGCCAGCAAAATGAGATGGTGCCTCACGAAGTAATGCAGGTAAAAGACGGCGGCAGGACTATATATATTTTGAATTATGTCAGAAGACCATCCGGTGTAGAAGAAAATGCAAAGGTTTTTGTTGCTTCAGGCATTCAGGATGACGATGGCGTTGCCCAGCAAGTAATAACTGGAAGGGGTGTGTTAGCCGGATTCGACGAGAATAATATTGTAAAGCCAGAATGGGTTGAAGAACACGAATGGATGTCTTATTTTAGCAATTACCTTGTCTTAAAAGAGTATGAAAATCTGAATTGCGCCAGACGGTATGGGTTAAAGCTGGATCAGGTATTTGCCGCTTTGGGAGGAGATACATATCCATCATCTGAAGGGCGGGATATTACCATAAGAGAACTTCGCCAGAAGCATACTCAGAAAATGCACTTAAGAATAACAGATAAAGCCGCTGATTATATTGATGGTGAGTTTGATAAGTTGGTCAGGAGATATGGATCAACAATATTCCATTCCGATGTATCGTGATATGCAAAGTATTCTTCGTATAATGGAACCGCAGGTTTGCTTTATAACATCATATGAAGGAACTCTTGGTGTTAAACTATACAGGTAGGTTTGTGAAGGAAGTTACTGACAGGGGAGGCTTGAAGAGGGAACACGATGACCAACCAGATCTTACTTGAAACAAAACTCGTTGGCGACATTAAGGGGACGTTTCTGGTTCCTTCGTATCAGCGAGGCTACAGGTGGGGAAAGGACGAGGTTTCCCGCCTGCTCGATGACATCTACCAGAACGGGAAGAAGAACTACTGCCTGCAGCCCGTGGTCGTGCGAGGCAGCGGGGATGCCTATGAGCTGATCGACGGGCAGCAGCGCCTGACAACGCTGTACCTGATCTACAAGTATGTGTGCAGTGTAAATCCCTTCTTCCCGGAGCCGGCGTTCCGACTGGTTTATGAGACGCGGGAGAAATCAGAGGCGTTCCTCCGGAATATCGACATGGAACTCCGGGAGGACAACATAGACTTCTGGTTCATGGCAAATGCCTATGAGACGATCCGGGAGTGGTTTGAAGAGGACCTGCAGATCCGCGTCATGAAGATCTTCGAATATCTCAAGGAGGATGTGAAGATCATCTGGTACGAGGTCGGGGAGGATGAGGACGCAATCGCCCTCTTTACGAGGCTGAACATCGGAAAGATCTCCCTGACCAGTGCGGAGCTTGTCAAGGCGATGTTCCTGAGCGCCGACCGTGGAGATGCCATGACCCGCGAGAAGCAGGAGGAGATCTCCCTGCAGTGGGACAACATGGAAAAGGAACTGCATGACAGCTCCCTGTGGTACTTCCTCACGAACAGCCAGTCGGGCGGGTACCAGACCCGGATCGACCTTGTTTTGGATCTGATTGCGAAGAAGCCTGCGGACAGCAGGGAACCATATTTTACCTTTTTCCAGATCGACAGTCTCAGGGAAGACATGTCCCTCGACGACATCTGGAGGAGGATCCAGCGGACCTTCCTGACGCTCAAGGACTGGCATGAAAACCATGAGCTGTACCATAAAATCGGATACCTGATCGCCTCCGGCAGCATGCCATTGCAGGAAATCTATGCGCTTTCGGAGGGACGGACAAAGCGCGCCTTCCGGGAAGAACTGGACGACTGCATCCGAAAGAGCATCGCCATAGCAGGCAACTATGCGGATCTCAGTTACGACAAGCCGCTTGATTACCGGAGGATCAGCACTCTTCTGCTCCTCTTTAATGTGGAATCGGTCAGGCAGAACGGGGACAGCACCCAGTGGTTCCCATTCGACCATTTTAAGCGCAGCCGGGGAAAGGACGTCACCTGGAGCCTGGAGCATATCCATGCGCAGCAGTCGGAAGGTCTGCGGACGCAGGAGATGTGGAAGGAGTGGCTGGAACTGCACCTGCCGTCCGTAAAAGCCGTTTCCGATGACCTGGGCCTGGCTGAAGATATGCGGGAAGCCATTGATAAAAACCGGCTGGAACGCGCGGAGTTCGATGTGCTGCAGCAGGAAGTCCTCACCCTGCTTTCAGAAAAAGGGAGTGTGGAATATATCCATTCTATCGGGAACCTCGCCCTTTTACGGGTAGAGGACAATGCGGCATTAAACAATTCGGCATTTGACGTAAAGCGGAACATGATCATTGAGATGGACCGCAGCGGGCAGTATATCCCCTACTGCACCAAGATGGTGTTCCTTAAATATTATTCCTCCTCTTCCGGGAACCAGCTCCATTTCTGGGGGCAGGCTGACCGCGCCGCATACCTGCGGGCGATGAATCGAACCCTGGCCCCGTACCTGCAGGAACCTATACAAGTGATGGAGGCACAGGCATAATGGGAACGGCAAAGCATTCCTTCATGGATATATTTGAGGCGGATTTCCCTGTTGGGCAGGAATCCGTAAAGCTGCAGAAGATCGTCATCCCCATCATCCAGAGGGACTATGCGCAGGGAAGGAAGGACCCGGATGTCGGGAGGATCCGGAGTCGCTTCCTGGACGCCTTGTACCGTGCCGTGACGGATACACCTGTCACGCTCGATTTTGTATACGGGGATATAGATGTGGACGGCGTCATGACGCCCCTGGATGGACAGCAGCGCCTGACGACCCTGTTCCTTCTGCACTGGTACGCGGCGAAAAAGGGCGGAATAAGTGCGGAAGATTACGCATTCCTCGGCAATTTCAGCTATGAGACGCGCTACAGCGCAAGGTATTTCTGCGGGGATCTCGTCGGCTTTACTCCATCTTTCTCCATACCCCTTTCAGAAGAAATCGTAGACCAGGCCTGGTTCCCCCTTGACTGGCAGAAGGATCCCACGATCAACTCCATGCTCGTCATGCTTGATGCCATCGATGCAAAGTTCCGGAACGTCGGGGATCTGTGGGAAAAGCTTAAAGCCGGCGCGGTCACCTTCTACTTTTTGCCGATCAGGGACATGGGCCTTACCGACGAGCTGTACATCAAGATGAATTCCCGGGGAAAGCCCCTTACGAGGTTCGAGCATTTCAAGGCCGAGCTGGAGCGTTCCATCCGACTGTTGGACGAGGATACCGCCGGACGTATCATCTCTAAGATAGATATCGAGTGGACGGATCTTTTGTGGCGTTACCGCGAATCCGGGCAGGGGAACGCGGACGAATTCATCACCGATGACCTTTTCCTGAGGTATTTCCAGTTCATCTGCGACATTATCTGCTACGGGAATGACCGATCCCCGCAGGGGAAAAGCACGGATGAGTTTGAACTTCTGCAGGAATACTTTGCCGGAGACAGGGAACAGGTCATGGAAAATGTTTCCATGCTGGAATCCTGTTTTGACTGCTGGTGCAGCATTCCCGGCTACCCAAACCCTTCCGTCTTCCTGCACTCCGTCATGTCGCATACCCATGAAGATGGAAAAATACTTGTGGAGTCAAGCGACAGAATTGACATTTTTGAGGACTGCCTGCGCTCCTATGCCGACAAGAGCGGCCGGACCAGGATCTTCCCCCTGAACAGGATCGTGCTGTTGTACGCAGTCGTCTGCTATCTGCGCAATACGCAGCAGGTCACTGAGGCACAGTTCCGGAGGAGGCTTCGGATCGTCAACAACCTCATCCGGAATTCCGCAGATGAAATCAGTGACAGGTCGGACAGGAACCGCATCCCTGCCATTCTGCGGCAGGTAGACGCGATCATCCTGACAGGGAAACCGGATGAAAAGATCGAGAACAGCTTCAACGTAAATCAGCTCGCGGAGGAAAAAGCCAAAGAGCAGTACCTCGCAGAACATCCGGAACAAGCTGCCACGCTGTTCAAGCTGGAAGACCATCCGAACCTCTATGGGCAGATTAGTGTCATAGGTCTCGACCACCTCGACCATACAGACAGGTTCTTCTCACTCTTTGCCTGCAGCCTCGATGCCATCGACTGCGCAATGATGTCCGTCGGAAACTACGGGCAGATGGGGCGGATGCGGTGGCGCCACCAGTTCGCTTCGAGCCGCATGAAAAGCGCCTGGGACGCCCTGTTCCACAAAAGCGCGAACTACGGATTTGAGAACACCGGCGCCGTTCTGAATGGCCTGCTTGCAAAAAGGGAGAACTTCTCCGACGAGACCCTGCGGGAGATCTCCGACGCCTTCCTCGCCGAGTGCGAGGAACAGAACACCTATCCCTGGAGATACTACTACGTAAAATACCCGGTCTTCCGCCCGGGCAGCTACGGCAAGCTCAGCAATGACGATATCGAGACAAAACCGTACATGTATTACGTCATGCAGACAAAGACAGCCTGGTCCTCAAACACCTACATGCCGTTCCTGAAGGAAGCAGACCCTGCACACCTCTCCCGGGAACTGAACGGCCAGCGCCTTGTCTATCCGGACGTCCACATCGTCTGCCGCAATGACGCCTACCTCGTCCGCGACAACGAGACGGAAGAAGTCCTGGAGGAGATCCCGATCCAGCAGAATGAGGATGGGATCGACACAGAGGACAGGATCATCAAGCTGAAGGAGTATATACGGAAGTTTCCGAGGATGTGTTAGGCTGTAAATGGTGCTGCGAGCGTGAGCGTTTTTACTACTCGTAAGCCCTGCAGCCCATCATGATGAAAAGCCGTGTAGGACAAATTGAACACAATCACAAGCATCAACCAATCATATAAGGAGGGCAATCATGGCAAAAAACACGAAAACCTATACAGAAGAGCAGATCCAGGAAGTACTGGGCAAAGTCCCTGACCTCGGCATTTCCAAAGCCGCAAAGGCCGTAGGAATCCCCTGGCAGACTGTGAGGAAGTGGGCGAGGGAAAGAGGATTGATTCCTACCGATACAAGTGAGGCCAATGTTGAAACTGACGCTGCGAGCAAGATCGAAGAAGTAAAGAAAGCCGCCGCAGAAAAGGTGGAGGAAGCAAAAGATAAGATTGAATCTGCCCGGGAAGCCGCAGTCCCCACGGAAATCGAAGTAAAGAAGGCAGCTCGTAAAGCCGGACGGGAAATGAAGAAAGCGGCTGACAAAGCAGTGGACACCGTGAAGAGGACGGCGAAGAAAGCTAAGATTGCTAATCTCGCCATCATTATCCAGTCCCCGCTTGGCGGCAACATTACGGTGGAAGAGATCGCAGATAAGGTGCCGGCTGACGCCGATGCAGTTTTTGTCCGTGTCGACCAGAACAAGCTTTGGTGGACAAGGGGAGATGAGAAGGGTGACGTGGATATCTGGGAATAACGGCATTGAGGGAATAGTACCGATCGAAATGAAAGAACCGGTAAAGAGTATATCCATGTGTAAGACACCTTCAAACAGCAGAAACCTACAGGACAGAGATCTGCCGTCCATCACGCTCATCACCGAAAAGGAATGGCGGCCATCAGAAAAGGAATTCCGTGAGTGGAGCAATTCTTACCCTGATGCAGATCTCCCGGGAGAACTGCGCCGCATGGAGGATTGGTTTCAAAAGCATCCTGACCGGCGCAAAACAGAGCGCGGCATGCACACCTTTGTAAAAGTCTGGCTCGATCAGAAAAAGCGTGGCAGTTCGGGCAGGAGCCACAACGCAAATCGCGGCAGATATCAAAACGCATTCAATGATTTCAGCCTCCGACAGGAATATGATTTCGAAGAACTGGAAGCAGATCTTTTGCGTACATCAGGCGGGACAAGCACCAATGAATGAATCAGACCCAACTTTGGGCCACCGTGGTCCAAAGTTGGGGTTGATGTTGATATGTTGTGCGTTTTATCGGGACAGGAAGCCAGGCAGATAATATTACAGGCTGTAGCGATTCGAAGGAAAGGAGATGTACTGACATGGTGAATAATGACAAGCAGAAACTCCTTTGTCTTCTGAAAATACTATGGACGCGCACGGACAGGCAGCATATCCTGAATTCCCGAGACCTGATCCGTATCCTGCAGGATGAATATCAATGTACCTGTGACAGGAGAACCATCTATACAAATGTCGATGCGCTCATCCATGCAGGCTTCAAGATCAAACAGGTCAAAGGAAACACGCATGGCTATTACATGGAGGAACGGATTTTCAGCCTTCCGGAACTGAAGCTGCTCGTGGACGCAGTACAGTCCTCCAAATTCATCACAAGGAGCAAGACGAACCAGCTGATCAGAAAACTGGAGGGGCTCGCAGGCGTCGAAAACGCCGCCAGGCTCCAACGCCAGGTCTACGTTCACAACCGGGCCAAGACAGACAATGAGAGAGTCTATGCAAATGTCGATATCATCCACTCTTCTATCGCGGAAAATAAAAAGATCCGCTTCCAGTACTGCGCCTGGAATGTAAAGAAGCAGCTCGTTCCCAAGAAAAACGGCGACCTCTACGAAGTTTCTCCCTGGTGCCTGACCTGGGACGACGAAAACTATTATCTGGTCGCCTACGAAGATGCCTCAGACAGCATCCGACATTACCGCGTTGACAAAATGAAGTACATGCGTCAGGTAGACATGATACGGACAGGCAGAAAGAACTTTGAGGACTTCGACCTCGCCACATTTTCCAAGAAAACCTTTGGCATGTTCAGCGGCACGGACGAGAGTATCAACTTAAAATGCGGCAGCGATCTTGTCGGCGTCATCATCGACCGCTTCGGGAAGGACGTTATGATCATGCCGGTGGATGACCAGCACTTTCATACCCATGTGAATGTCACGGTGAGCCCCCAGTTCTTCGGATGGCTCGCCGCCCTCGGCACCTCGGTCGAAATCATCAGCCCCGCCCATGTTCGGGAATCCTACCGGGCATACATCAACGGGATCGCGGCAAATTACAACCAAACTTTGGACCACAGTGGTCCAAAGTGATTACGTTGTAGAAATCTCCTGACCTCGATTCGATTCATCTGCTTGAATGAACCTTGGACTTTTATTTTATAGTTGTTGACTCCCCCAATGATTACATCAGCCGACATCTCATCAATCGATACATCGTACTTTGAAATCGTAGATGTGAAGGACTTCACCTTGATCATCCGTTCCAGGAACACAGGACACTTCTGGGCGCTCCTGGAACGCATGGCGAACGGCCACCGCACGTTCCTGATCAGCCACAAGCATCATGAGACGGATCCTTACCATTTCCAGAAGATTAGAGGGAGTGCTGATGGCAGGATTAACGCGGCTATCGAGTACATAATGCATCATGATAAGGATTATATCTCCCGACTCCGAGAGAAGAAGCTAAAAAGAGAGAGAGGGAGGCTGGAGCGACTGGAGAGAAGGAAATAGTACGTGAGCAATATGTTCGTGAGAGAGACAGACAGGTAATCGTGAATCGGCATTTTTACAAGTATATGTGCTAAACGGACGCTATTATTATTGATCGTGATACCATTGACTTCAAATAATACTCTACTCATGATTGAAAAACTGCGTGTTGTCTCCCTTTTTCAAAGAATTGACTTATTCAGCAGATACTATTTTCAGTATACTGCCGAGGGAGTTATCAAAAATGAACATAATCTCTTGGATTCTAATACTAATCATTTTATTCTTCGTGATTAGTTTTATTACAGTAATCCATAATGCAATCCATGAAAATGCACATAATGATTGCTATGAGAAAGATGAAAAAAAGGTACTTCATGCAATGGACAGCACTTCAATTTCCACCATTGAAAGTACTATTACTGATCTTGAGCAATCTCGTTCTGAAGTTTTCCAGAATGCCAGAGCTATATATGATGATGATCTTTCCATGCTTCGTGAACGCTTGGAGGAAATACGCGAAGAGGAATGGGAAAAAAGGGCAGAAACATGTCTGGGAATACTTAGTGATAATTACGAAAGTATAATAGGCAGGGGAATGGAAAATTTCAGAGATGTGGAACAACTGTTTCAAGCGGAGATATTATGCCTTAGAAACTGGAAACGATACAACAAGATAGATCCACAAGCATTCAACTTATCCATAAACCATAACCAGTATATGAGAGAATGGTTTGGAGAAGTATATGATTCGTGTATGGATACATATGAACAATTACAACACAAACTATCGGAATATACAGATCCAATGAAGCCTGTATTATATCGAAAGAAAAAGCTATTTAAAATACTGGGGAATTATATTGAAAGTTTGGAAAGCATAAAAAGAATAGATTTTTTCAAAACGGATTTTGCTGGATATTCTGAACAGGAAGTAAAGATATGTTATCGCGCAATGATAAAGAAAAATATAATAGTCGAGACGAAGAAAGGAAACCGTGTATATATATCATTGTCAGATAATGAATTAGAAAGGCGAGGGAAGACAGTACAATATCAGAATTTGGATGGGAAACCATTGGGAGTTGCGGATCTAAAACGAATAGTGTCAGGAGTTCAAGACAAATATCAACGGGATACTTTTCCGCATTTTCCGAAGCATGTGGATAGTACAGAGGAAAAAAAGTGGAATAAGGCGGCGGGAAAACATCTTGAATTATTCAGAAAATACTATCTTATTCTAACTGGTGATCATCCTGGTGAATTTGACGGTGATCTTTTGTTAAAAATGAAGGATAAGTGTATAGAAGAGTGGCAGAACTATTACTGTGTTGATCTTGGGGAGTATCAAATGCTTGTCTATCCAAAACAATATTTACAGTTTTGGATGGGAAATGAGTATGATCCTTGTATGGATGGACATGATGAATTGGAAAGAAAACTTCTTAAACAAGTGAAGCAAATGAGACCAGAACAGGTAAGACAAAACGTTTAGTGAAGGAGGTCTGTTGTTCGGAAGACATACGTGTTTCGTAAAAAACAGGTGGAGGTAAATGATATGAAGAATGATAATGAATTAATGAATGCCAATACTAATACCTGCACCTCCAGCGAATTGAAGCTTTCCTTTACAATAGAGCACATGACCCTGTTACTGATGGTTTATGATGGAGTGAGGCAAATTGAGGACAGTCTCCTACAGATTACAGGTGATCTTGATAATACAGATCCCGAATCGGCTCTGGGAAAATTAGCAATGATAGATACCTTGCTTGAGCAACTGTCTCCGTTGCATTCATCCATAACACCATCAGGGAAGAAAATGAGCAGTCTTGATTGGAATGACGCAGACAACTTGTATACATGTATACTTGACAATATAGGAGACGAGTATGAAAAAGCGGCACGGGATCTTATGCGCAGCACGTCCATAAACTTGTGCGACCAAAGTAATATTGAGGATTCCGTACCCTTTACAAAAGATCACATGATCATGCTCTTGACGATCCACGATGGGATGCTCCAGTTTCAGGATCAGATCAGGGAAGTAGTAAATGTCCTGGGCCCAGACGTAGAAGGCTGTGCGTTATGGAAAATCAGAAAGCTTGACAATCTTTTCAACAGCCTGAGCCCGTTATATGATATGCTTCTTCCCTCAGAAAAAACCATCAGTGACCTCGACTGGGAAGATCCTGGGAATATATACGCCCTTGCCTTGGACGATTATGGTGGGGATCTGGAAAGAAGGGCAAAAATACTCATGGGTGATATCGACTGAGTACGTGCAGTACAGCTGGGTTAAAATATCAGCCTGAAATGCTCACTTTAACGGAGTTTTAGGGCCACCCTGTCGGAGAAACAGGGCCACCATCACTACTGGGAAACCGGATGATCGGATCAATAACGCTTTGGAGGAATCCATGTCATCGCATAACCGTCCACAACGCAAAGACCGCAAATACAGCGACCTGACAATGAAACAAAAGGGGCGGATTGCGGAGAAAACCTATGTGAAATATCTCCGCTTCTATCTGGAAAAAGGCCGCATGCCGGATGTGGAAGAGACGGATGAAATCTGCAGACAGCTCTTTCAGTCTGTAAAAGGTCTTGCGCCGATGGCATCTTACGAGGAATTCGCTGCTTTGGTTCAGAAACGGTCAGAGCGGTATGAAGATCGCATCCGAAACGATATGGAAAAGGGAATTACGCTGGAAACCCTGAATGAAAAGCATCGGAAGAAAACACCGGAAGAGAAGGCTGCCATACAAAAACAGAAGAATGCAAACCGCCGCAGGAGGCATCTGAAGAAAAAACAGGAAGCCCGGCGTCAGAACCTGCAGAGCTTGGATCAGGATGACCGGTTCTTTTTTATCGCAGGATATACATCAGGCGGCGCTCCTTACGGAATCACCTGGGAAGAAATGGCAGAACGCATTGTTGACGATGCAGAGTCATGGCCAGCCGAAGTAAATGACGACGAGCTGCCTTTTGATTGAGGAAGCCTTTATATAGATGAGACAAAATATGGTACCACGCAGGGATAAATGAGACAAAGTGCGGTCGTGCAGGGATAATAGACTGTTGATTGCAAATGAAGGCTTAAAATGAAGAGATTAAACTGTATTGTCGTCTTCGACAAGGGAAAAGAGCATATCCTGTTCTGCAGGCGCACGAAGGATCCCTACAAGGATCTTTACAATTTCGTCGGCGGCAAGGTGGAGCCGGGGGAAGATTCTGCCGACGCGGCATATCGTGAGCTCTATGAGGAGACCGGCATTCGTCGCAGCGAGATTCATCTTAGCCGTTTCATGGATCTGACCTATTATCAGCAGGACTTTGTACTGGAAATGTATGTAGGCCAGCTGCATAAAGAGGTGACACCAGTTCCGGAAAAAAATCCGCTGCTGTGGCTGCCGCTGACAGAGGATTTTGCGAATCCGAAGCGGTTCGCCGGAGATCAGAATATTGCGCATATCGTCAATGTGGCGCTGATGTTCCATCTGCCGGAACCGGCCTGCATTACGGAAGGAACCTTTATAGGTGTGGACGGCTGCAGGGACGGATGGATCGCTGCTGTTATTCTGGACGGGCAGCTTCGCATAGAGTTCTATCAAACAATGGAGGACTTGCTTGCGGCTTATCCTGACCCGGACCGTGTCCTGATTGATATGGCGATCGGTCTGCCCTATTCTTGCGATGACCTGCGGCCGGACAATGAGGCGCGGAAGCTTCTTGGCAGGAAAGGCTCCAGTATATTCCCGATCCCCTCAAAGGCCGCTGTGTATGCAGATGGCGAAGAAAAACAGAAGGAGGCGAATCGGTCTGCCCTCGGAAAGAGCCTTTCAAAACAGTCGATTGCAATCATCCCGAAGCTCCGGCAGCTGGATTCCTTCATGATCAAGCACTTGGAGTATCAGGATAAGATCAGCGAAAGCCATCCGGAGGTGTGCTTTGCCTGTCTGGCCGGAAGCCCGCTGCTGAGCAATAAAAAAGATTTTTTCGGTCTGACAGAACGAACAGCCGTTATGGCATCATTCCTGCCGGATGCAACTATGGAATTGATCCTTCGGACTGTAGAGGAGATGAAGCAGGCGCATGTGAAATGCGCTGCAGATGATGTGGCGGATGCAATCTGCCTGGCATTGACAGCCTGCCTGGATCAGCAAGGTAAAACAAGGACAATTCCGGAGAAACCGGAGCCGAACAGAGATAGACTCCTGATGCAGATGATCATCCCGTCGCTGTAAGCAACGCAAACAATCAGGAATGCTTTACCATCTGAACACCACCACGCTCCTGATCGCGCTCCTGCCCAATTGGTTCAAACGAATCCGATGATGAACTTTGGACCATCGTGGTCCAAAGTGACCACGATGCGGGAATATCCGGCTCTAATCCGCTTCAGCAGGGTGAGAACGAACTTTGGACCACCGTGGTCCAAAGTAACCACACTGCGGCAATGCGCCGCTCTCTTCCTGCTTCTGCAAGCTGACCGAACTTTGGACCACCGTGGTCCAAAGTAACCACACCGCGGCAATGCGCCGCTCTCCTGCTTCTGCAGGCTGACCGAACTTTGGACCACCGTGGTTCAAAGTAATCATGCCACAGTAATGCCCTGAGTCCTATCTACTTCATTCAGCAGGTTGATCGAACTTTAGACCATCGTGGTCCAAAGTGGAAGCGGCAAGAAGATTCGTCATGATGATAAAAGATGAAGGAAAAGCCAATCATGGTTTTACACAATGGAAGGCCGGAGAATACAGAAGGCCGGCTCCTGCGGGAAGTCCGCACATACGATTTTCTCGATTCCCTTTCTATCCCGTATCTGCGGACAGACCATGGGCGGGCGGACAACATGGAGGCCTGCTACGAGATCGACGCTGTGCTGGGCGTGGTGATCTGCAAGAACCTGTTCCTTTGTAACCGTCAGAAGACGAAGTTCTATCTACTTATGATGCCGGGGGATAAGAAATTCAAGACGAAGGAGCTTTCATCCCAGATCGGCTCTGCGCGCCTGTCCTTTGCGGATGAGGAAGCCATGCTGAAATATCTGGATATCGAACCTGGCGCGGTCAGCATCATGGGTCTGATGAACGACCGGGGAAAGGATGTACAGCTGCTAATTGATGAAGACGTCCTGCAGGACGAGTATATCGGCTGTCATCCATGCGTGTGCACGAGCAGCCTGAAGATCCGTACCGCTGATGTGACCGGAAAATTCCTTCCCGCGACGGGACATGATTACAGGATCGTGCATCTTGTGGGGGAAGACTGACAGCAATATATCAGAGACTTTCAAAAGAGATAAGACAGGTATGAAGCAGCGCCTGAAGAAAATCAGTGAACACGTCTGGATCCTTCCTTTTGACTCTCCAAAGGACCGACCCAACCTGGGCTATATCAAGGGAGAAACTTCTGCGCTCGCCGTGGACGCGGGTCACTCATCTTCCCATGTGGAAGATTTTTATAAAGAGCTGGAAGCGAATGGCCTTCCACTCCCGGATATGACCGTGATCACCCACTGGCATTGGGATCACACCTTCGGAATGCACGCCGTACATGGGCATACGCTCGCCCTTCCGGAGACAAACCGGAAGCTGGAGGAACTGAGAAAAGAGTTGCTTTCAGATCCGGGCTGGGGCAGGCACTTTCTGAAAAGCGACCCATCTGTCATGAGGAAATATGCAGGCGGGGTCCCGCTTGTCATCGTTCCGGCAGACGAGGAGCTGCCCGGCGGCGACCGGGACATTGACCTCGGCGGCGTGACCGCCCGCATTCTGCGCACAGAGTCGCCGCACACGGAGGATGCCCTGCTCGTGCTTGTACCGGATGACCGCGTCCTGTTTATCGGTGATGCGCAGCAGGGGGAGTTCCCCTCCTGGAGGATGGATTACGATAAGCTGTACGCGCTCGGCAGGAAGATCCGGGAGATCGACACGGAGCTTGTCGTCGACGGGCACTGGACGGTCTATCGAAAGCGGGACTTTCTGGATGAGTTGGGGATTTGAAAAATGTCTGTAGAAAATGGCGAGTGGTTCATGCGCGGGCTGGACTGGGAGAATCCCTACAGAATCCGCACATGGCAGGAGCTTGTGAACTGGATCAATGAGATCGGCTTTCTGCCGCTCTTTGGAAACGGGGTGCCGGGATTCTCCGCGGAGGAGCACACTTCTCCCCGATTCTGGTGGTCCGGAGACCGGCAGGAAGATCCATGGGAGTGGCGCGAGATCATCGCCGCCAGCGGGCAGGTGGCTTATGGGAAGTTCTTCGATAAAAAGACGGGATTCATCAGCCTGGAATGGCTGCCGTACTTCGTGAACTGCCGCCGGGCGGGATACAACTTCGATGCCCGCTGGGAGGATGGCCTCGCCGGCAGGCGGGAAAAGAAGATCATGGACTTCTTCCTCGACGAGGATCCTGACGGGGATACGGTCTTCAAAAAAGAACGGATCCTCTCCACAGACCTGAAAAAGGCGGCAGGCTTCGGAAAAGACGGCGAGAAGAACTATGCAGGGGTGATCACAAACCTGCAGATGCAGACCTATCTGGTCATCTCTGAATTTTCCCGGCGCAGAAACAAACGCGGGGAGGAGTACGGAATGCCGGTCTCCATCCTCTTCCCGCCGGAAACACTATGGGGATATGACAGGGTGACAGCAGCTTACAGCGAATCCCCTGAAAAGTCCTGGCAGCGGATTTATGACCATGTGCGTGAGATGTATCCGGATACGCCGGAACGGGAGATCTTGCGATTGATCGGTAAAAAGCCTGAGGCAGAGTAAACAAAATCTAGAAGATGAAGGGAGGGACGGGCACGTCAGATGTTTCGATTAGTATATTTCCGAGAGGACGATCCGAACGAAGCTGAAATCGTCCGTTATTTAAGCCCTATTGTAACCAAAACGATCCTGGATGCTTTTGCCTACCTGTTTAAAAGTGAGGATGATTACCGCTCGGCCTATCAGATATTGAGCCGGAATAATTTTTTCAGGGATTTTGGCCAGTATTACCTGACAAGTGACGATACAGCCGGCTATGAGCTATATCGCAGGAAGCTGGAACGCATGCAGGAGAAGCTGCGGGATCCGGATGAGTACTACACCTTCGATGTGCTGGAGGAGCGTATCTTCTGCTTTTGCATTGCGGAGATGGAGGCGCGGTATGAGCGCGGCGCGAAGGATTTTGCATTTATCAACCTGAAACAGGAAGAGGAAGTTACCGTTACGTTGGTGAATCGTTTTGAGCTGGAGGCCGAGACTGCTGAGAAACTTGCCCTGACCGCCTGTCGTTTCCATGAAATGAATCTGACCGAGGACGACGATGACAACCTGGTTTTCTGGGATGATGATTATCTTTGGTTCTTCAGAGATGGATTCGTTGCCGGGATCAAAATTCTTTTGGATGCCGCAGGCGAGCAGGCAGGGTATGGTTACAATTACGTGGAGAAGATATTTACCGATGTGGATCTGAAGCCGCCAATGATGCTGATCGGCACAGCAGACGCACACCGTATCGCTAATGATCAGACGATGGAGCGCTTCCGGGAGGCTGTGAATCAGATGTTTTCTGTCAGTCCGGAGGAAGAGTCGAGATGGGAGAAGGAACGGCAGGAACTGGCGGATCAGTTGGGGATTAGTGTAGAAGAACTGGATGAGGAGCTGCCATTCAGCTAACCGGATATCCGAATAATAGACCGCGAAATCCGGGAGGACAATCGAATGACAGAGTTGCAATGGGACAGACTGCTTGGCATCAGGACCATCGGCCGTGATGATTCCCACTCGGATCAGTACCGGTACCCGTATGAGCCAACGCCATATTCTGTACTGGAAAGGCTGGCTGAAGCAGATTACATCGGAAAGAAAAATGTTCTTCTTGATTATGGCTGCGGTAAAGGCCGGGTAAGTTTTTTTCTATCCTACCAGTGCCGCTGTAAATCAGTAGGCATTGAATATGACGACAGGATCTACGCGGCAGCGGTCAAGAACAAGGAGAATGCTGTTTTCGGGAACAAGGTTGAGTTTGTCCACACGAAGGCAGAGGCTTTCGAGATCAAAGAGGCTGATCGGATTTTCTTTTTCAATCCGTTCTCTGTTGAGATTCTGAAGAGTGTAATGGGCAGGATCCGGGAATCCTGGTACGAAAACCAGCGCAGGATCCTTCTGTTCTTTTATTACATTCAGGATGATTATATGGCTTATCTGATGACTCTGGATGAGGTGACATTTCTGGATGAAATTGACTGCCGGGATCTGTTCGAGGGGGCTAATCCAAGAGAGCGGATCATGGTATTTGAGTTGGGATGAGTGTTAGTATACAGCGACAGGAAGGGAGCTTGACGAGCGATGCCAAGAGGATTCTGACTGTAGTATGCACCGGGGACTTCGTATCCGTGGAAACTGAACTTTGGACCACCGTGGTCCAAAGTGGAGACGGTGTTGATTGTCAAGGAAATTTGGTTCTTCCGCACTTATTAGTATTGCGTAGAATTACCAATCAATCTGATGTATAATGAGACATATAGTTGAAAACCTATGAGGGTCATGATATGTCTACAGCAGATCTTAATTTACAGTCTTTTTATCCTCCCGAATTGAGTATTACACGGGTGGATGAAACAGACAATGAAATAGTGATTCATATGCATTCCACAAGCCGGGAAAGTACCTGCCATAAATGTGGTGCTCCATTGGTCAGGCACCACGGGACTCACCGGCGTAAAGTACAGGATCTTCCGATTCTGGGAAAACGGGTTACACTTGTCGCACAGATTTACGATTATCAATGTACCAGTACAGCCTGCGGTTCTTTTGCGTCAACTGAAACTTTCGACGGCTTCCTGAGTTATAGAAGCCAGATGACAGAACGGCTGGAAGATTTTGCCTGCCTTTTGGCAACTGAGACAAGCTGCGAAGCAAGTGCCCGTATTCTGAACTCTGTAAATGTTAAAATCAGCGGTGATACGGTGATTCGTCTGCTTATAAAGAAGTATAAGCAACAGCCACCTCCAATATGCGGATCAGCAATAGGTGTTGATGATTTTGCGTTCAAAAAGCGGCATACATATGGAACCATAGTGGTTGATGAAGCCACTCATAAACCGGTCGCTGTATTAAACGGACGCGACGGTAAATCATTAAAAGAATGGCTTCAGAACAACAAACATGTGACGACAGTTACTCGTGACAGAGCTTCCGCTTACGCAAAAACGATTGAGGAAGTCCTTCCGGATTGTATGCAGATCGCAGACCGATTTCATTTGCATCAAAATCTAATGGATGCTGTAAATAAAGTTCTTGGGCGTACAATCCCTGCCATCAATCCTGTTCCGTTAGAAAATGAAGAGGCTCCTGAAAAAACCACACCGGCAGTATCTGTGCCGTCCACAGAAGACGGCGAAAAAAAGAGCATCTTCGGAGAAAAATCCTAATTTGGCAACGAGCCTTACTGAACCCGAGAACCGGCGAAGAGAGTTGATCATTACAATTCAAAACCTTTTCAAAACCGGAGAGTCCATCCGGGAAATATCACGGATTACCGGAAAGGAACGAAAAACAGTCAAAAAGTATCTCGAAGGAGACCCTGATCTGCTTTGCAGGAGCAGGAAGCACAGCTCTCTGGACATTCACACGAATTTCATCATCAATAGTATCAAGGAAGGGCAGACAGCAACATCAATAGCAAAACAATTAAAGGATGGCGGATGCCAGTGTACTTTATCTGACTTGCGTCATTTTATAACAGATATTGCAAATGAAAACTGTCTCGATATCTCGAAATATTGCAGGACTTCTCCAAAGTATGATTCAGAAGGAAATGCTACTCCCAAGACAGACTATATTACACGCAAAGGCATATTCAATCATTTGTGGATGAAAATTGAATTAACTCCGTCGCATCGAGAATGCCTTTGGAATCAGCATGGCAGCCTTCCAGAGCTCGACCTTTGTATACGTGAGTTTCGAGAAATCTTCGATAAAAAGAGTATTCCTCGACTATACCTCTTCATTGAGCGTCATAATAAGTCAGGCTTGAAAGAAATAAGCTCATTTTCTAATGGACTCTTAAAAGACATAGGGGCGGTCGAAAATGCGGTTGCAAGCCCCCTAAGCAATGCATTTGTCGAGGGGCAAAACAGCAGGGTTAAAACGGTTAAAAAATCAATGTATGGTCGTTGTGGAAAGCTTCTGTTAGAGGCCAAACTCATGTACGACACAAAGAGAAAAAACTAATAAGTGCGGAAGAACCAAGAATCAATAACATCTGTCCATCGGTGTACTTATCCGGAGGCAGAAAGTATTCAAGCAGCCGGCCATGATTGCAGAGCCGGAGTCTGTGAAAAAAAGTCTGTAAAAGTAAAAATCTAAAGGCCTTCTATGATACAGTAGATCATAGGAGGTCTTTATTATGGCAAGAAGAAAAGAAAAACAACCCGTTCACCATGTACAGATGACAGATGGGAAGAGAGCTATCATCCAGCAGCTGTTTCAGGAATACGATATTGAATCAGCGCAGGACATCCAGGATGCTCTCAAGGACCTTCTCGGGGGAACCATCAAAGAGATGATGGAAGCAGAGATGGATGATCACCTCGGATACGAAAAATCCGAAAGGATCGACCGCTCTGAACAGACCGATTATCGCAACGGGACCAAAAAGAAACAGGTCAATACCAGTTTCGGGAGCATGACGATCGACGTGCCTCAGGACAGGAATTCCACGTTCGAGCCAAAGGTTGTAAAAAAGCGCCAGAAAGATATCTCTGATATCGACCAGAAGATCATCTCCATGTATGCCAAGGGAATGACGACCCGGCAGATCTCGGATACGCTGATGGACATCTATGGTTTTGAAGCCTCGGAAGGCTTCATTTCTGATGTCACAGACAAGATCCTCCCGCAGATCGAGGAATGGCAGAACCGGCCCCTGGACGAGATATATCCTATACTGTACATCGATGCCATCCATTATTCGGTGCGTGATAACGGGCTCATCCGCAAGCTTGCCGCCTATGTCATCCTGGGGATCAGTCTCGAAGGCCGCAAAGAGGTCCTCACCATCGAAGTGGGCCAGAATGAGAGCTCAAAGTTCTGGCTGTCCGTGCTGAACACGCTGAAAAACCGCGGAGTAAAGGATGTCATGATCATCTGCGCAGACGGACTGACAGGCATCAAGGAAGCGATCGGTACAGCTTTTCCTAAAACCGAATACCAGAGATGCCTTGTCCATCAGGTACGCAGCACACTGAAATATGTGGCAGACAAGGACCGGAAGGCATTCGCGGCAGACCTGAAAAAGATCTATAATGCGCCGGATGCGGACCGTGCTGCGGAGATCCGGGACAGGGTCGAGGAAAAGTGGTCAGAGAAATACCCCCGCGCGATGAAATCCTGGCGTAATAACTGGGACGCGATCACACCGATCTTCAAGTTTTCATCAGATGTCAGAGTCCTTATATATACCACGAACGCGCTGGAAAGCCTGAATGCCACATATCGCAGGCTGAACAGCCAGAGGAGTGTCTTCCCCAGCGACCAGGCGCTCCTCAAAGCCCTGTACCTTGCAACGTTCGAAGCGACAAAAAAGTGGACAATGCCGATCCGCAACTGGGGGAAGGTCTACGGGGAGATGGCGATCATGTATGAAGGGCGGATGCCGGAATAGATCCGTCTTCTCTGTATGTCAGCTGCAGGGCCGGGGCGACCATCTTCAGGGGAAGGATACAGCTTCTCCATATTTTATGATGCAAGCTGTCAGTGCCCCTCCATATGCAGTGCTTCAAGTGAAAACATGAAGCCGGCATCGCTTCGCTCAGCTGATCCGAACCGGGGACGGCCTTTTTTAGAGAAGGCCGCCCATGTTCGGAATCAGCTGAGCGAAGCGAGACCTGCCGGCAGCCAGGGTTTCCGTAAGCCAGATGTTCAGCCGGATAAGGTACGTTCCGCTGTGCGGCTGTCAAGGGGCTTTCGCGGCATAAATTCTCGTATCCGCACGCTTTCAGCGCACGGACTGCGATTTATTCCACGGTCCCCCTGACAGCCTTCCCTTCCTGCGTCCCGGGATCGTGCCGATAACGGGGGGAGCCTGCAGAAAGGAAATGCCAGCCCGTTATCGCACGCTGATTATACGCAGGAAGGCCGCTCCACTTGTATGGCCCGGCCCGATACCTCCTCCAAAAAGAGCCTGCTTTTCCGCACTGTACGGATTCATTGCAACCTGTCAGTCCAGAAACAGGTTTTTATATATCCGGGGAAAGACGCAATTATATTGACATCTTTTAGCAGGTTTGCTATTAGATAATAAAAGAGCCGCCAGGCATGTTTCCGCTCGTCGGCTCACGTAATTCATATCATAGAAGGCAATTTACAGAAAAACTTTCACACATCCCAGAGCCGCCTGGTTATGGCATTCTTCGTAAGAGCGTTTTTTCTGTTCTGGACAA
>CAMKEX010000010.1 GCA_946411695.1 uncultured Lachnospiraceae bacterium | reverse complement strand
GAGCATGTCGATGAGTGGGCAACTGCCGGAAGAAAGAACATTTTCGGCCAGAAGGTTCAGGTTACAGAGATGCAGTCCGAAGCAGGCGCAGCAGGCGCTGTTCACGGCTCCATCGCTGCCGGTGCTATGACTTCTACTTTCACAGCATCCCAGGGTCTTCTTCTGATGATCCCGAACCTTTACAAGATCGCCGGCGAAGGTCTTCCGGCTGTCTGCAACGTTGCTGCACGTGCTGTCTGTTCACACGCACTGAACATCTTCGGCGACCACTCCGACGTCTACGCTGCCCGTCAGTCCGGATGCGCTATGCTCTGCGAGTCCAGCGTACAGGAAGTTATGGATCTGACTCCCGTTGCTTACTGCGCAGCAGTCAAGGGCAAACTTCCTTTCATCAACTTCTTTGATGGTTTCCGTACCTCTCACGAGATCCAGAAGATCCAGATCTGGGATTATGAAGATCTCAATGACCTGATCGACCATGAAGCAATTGCGGAGTTCCGCCGCAACTGCCTGAACCCGACTCATCCCCGTCAGATGGGCTCCGCTCAGAACCCTGACATCTTCTTCCAGACCCGTGAGGCCTGCAATCCTTACTACGATGCAATGCCCGCGATCGTCCAGGAGTACATGGACAAAGTCAATGCCAAGATCGGCACAGACTACAAGCTGTTCAACTACTACGGCGCTCCCGATGCCGAGAAGGTCATCATCGCAATGGGTTCCGTCAACGAGACCATTGAAGAGACCATCGATTACCTCGCAGCCAAGGGCGAGAAGGTCGGCGTCATCAAGGTCCGTCTGTACAGACCTTTCTGCACCGAGGCATTCCTCGCAACTATCCCTGACAGCGTGAAGCAGATCTCCGTCCTCGACAGGACCAAAGAGCCCGGCTCCATCGGCGAGCCTCTGGCACTGGATGTCAAGGCTGCTCTTGCTGATTCCAAGTTCAAGGATGTTCCCGTGTTCTCCGGCCGTTATGGTCTTGGTTCCAAGGACACCACTCCTGCACAGATCATCGCAGTCTACAACAACAATACCAAGAAGACCTTCACCATCGGTATCACGGACGATGTCACAAATCTGTCCCTGGATTCCGGCAAGGAGATCGTCACAACTCCCGAAGGCACAATCTGCTGCAAGTTCTGGGGTCTGGGCGCAGACGGTACTGTCGGTGCCAACAAGAACTCCATCAAGATCATCGGCGACAACACCGATATGTATGCACAGGCATACTTTGATTATGACTCCAAGAAGTCCGGCGGTGTCACAATGTCTCACCTCCGCTTCGGCAAAAAGCCCATCAAGTCCACCTATCTGGTACGCCAGGCGAACTTCGTTGCATGCCACAACCCTGCATACATCCGCAAGTTCAACATGTCCCAGGAGCTGGTCGACGGCGGCACATTCCTGCTGAACTGCAGCTGGGGAGATCCGGAAGGTCTTGAGACCCACCTTCCTCCTCAGGTCAAGCGCTTCATCCACGACCACAACATTCAGTTCTACACCATCGACGGTGTCAAGATCGGTATCGAGACCGGCATGGGCCCGACCAGGATCAACACCATCCTGCAGTCCGCATTCTTCAAACTCGCCAACATCATTCCTGAGGAAGAGGCGATCAAGTTCATGAAGGCTGCTGCTCAGAAGACCTACGGCCGCAAGGGTCAGGACGTTGTCGAGAAGAACTGGAAGGCTATCGATGCCGGCGCTCAGAACGTCGTCAAGGTAGATGTTCCCGACAGCTGGGGCCAGGCAGAAGGCGAAGAGTATGATATCTCCGTCGCTTCCGGCGATCGTCAGGACGTCGTTGATTTCGTCAACAATATCCAGTCCAAGGTCAACGGTCAGGAAGGCAACAAGATTCCTGTATCTGTTGTTTCCACATATTATGAAGGCTCCACTCCTTCCGGCGCTGCTGCATTTGAGAAGCGCGGTATCGCAGTCAACGTTCCCGTATGGGCAGCTGACAACTGCATCCAGTGCACATTCTGCTCTTATGTATGCCCTCACGCTGCAATCCGTCCTATGGCTCTGACCGAGGAAGAGGCTGCCAAGCTTCCTGAAGGCACAGTTACTCTCGACCTCATGGGCATGCCCGGATACAAGTTCGCAATCGTTGTTTCCTCTCTCGACTGCACAGGCTGCGGAAGCTGCGCAAATGTCTGCCCCGGCAAGAAGGGCAACAAGGCTCTGAACATGACCCGTCTGGAAGAGGGCATGGCACAGCCCAACGAGCAGGAAGCTTTCAACGTTGCAGTTAAGTTCCCGATCAAGAAGGACGTCGTTGCCAAGTTCAAAGAGACCACTGTCAAGGGCTCCCAGTTCAAGCAGCCCCTGCTTGAGTTCTCCGGCGCTTGCGCAGGCTGCGGTGAGACACCTTATGCTAAGCTCATCACTCAGCTGTTCGGTGACAGAATGTACATCGCAAACGCAACAGGCTGCTCCTCCATCTGGGGCAACTCCTCTCCTTCCACTCCTTACACCGTGGATGAGAACGGAAATGGTCCTGCATGGTCCAACTCCCTGTTCGAAGATGCCGCTGAGTTCGGTTATGGTATGCTCCTTGCAAACCAGGCTCTCCGCGACAATCTGAAATCCAAGGTCGAGGCTATTGCCGAGACCGCAGGCGATGCTGTCAAGGCCGCTGCTGACAAGTGGATCGAGACCTTCGCTATCGGCGCTGAGAACGGCGCTGCAACTGACGCTCTGGTCGCTGCTCTCGAGGCAGACGGCTCTGACGCTGCCAAGGATATCCTCGAGCAGAAGCAGTTCCTGGCCAAGAAGTCCCAGTGGGTCTTCGGCGGTGACGGCTGGGCATTCGATATCGGCTACGGCGGTGTCGACCACATCCTCGCTTCCGGCAAGGACATCAACGTATTCTGCTTCAACACAGAAGTTTACTCCAACACCGGCGGTCAGTCCTCCAAGGCTACTCCTATCGGCGCAGTCGCACAGTTCGCTGCAGGCGGTAAGGAAGTCAAGCAGAAAGACCTGGCTGCAATGGCAATGAGCTATGGCTACGTATATGTTGCACAGATCTCCATGGGCGCTGACAGAAATCAGTGCATCAAGGCGATCGCTGAGGCTGAGGCATATCCCGGACCTTCGCTCATCATCGCATACGCACCTTGCATCAACCACGGTATCAAGAAGGGCATGGCTAAGGTTCAGGACGAAGAGAAACTGGCTGTTACAACCGGTTACTGGAACCTGTTCCGCTTCAACCCTGCAGGCGGCGCTAAGAAGTTCTCCCTCGACAGCAAGCCCGCTACCGATGATTACCAGGCATTCCTGAACGGCGAAGTTCGTTACATGTCCCTGAAGAAGGCTAATCCGGCCAACGCAGAGAGAATGTATGCTGAGAACGAAGCCAATGCGAAGGCTCACTATGAGTACCTGAGCAAACTGGGCACTCTGTACAACGAAGAATAATTCCTGTACATCTGTCAGCATGACAGAGTGCCGCGGAATGGAAAGGATGTGTCGGATCAAGCGGCTGTTGACGCTTCCCGTAAAGGAGTTAAGCCCGTATAATTAATTTCCTATCACAGGGGAAAATTCTCTTGACGCATTCTGAAAAAACCGCTATCATATAACCTATAACAAGCCACAGATCTGCATTTCGGTGCGGTCTGTGGCTTGTGTCAGGATTAGGATATTTAGTTTGTACTAACCCCTAAAAATCGTTATCAATTGTTTTATACCCGAAAGGAGAATTACAAAATGGCACGTGTTATTAATGATACCTGCATCAGCTGCGGCACTTGCGCTGCTTCCTGCCCCGTCGAAGCTATCTCTCAGGGCGACGCTCAGTACGAGATCGACGCAGATACCTGCATCGATTGTGGTGCTTGCGAGGGTACATGTCCTGTAGGTGCTATCTCTGAGGCTTAATTATCAGCTCAGCTTCGCTGTTTTCCCACCCGAAAGGAGAAGGAAGATCAGCCGGATAGCATGAATCTAAATCAGACACAACAAGAAAGAGCAGCAGAGAAATCTGCTGCTCTTTTTGTATGTATGTTTTGTACGTATTTTTTTGTATATATATTTTTGTATGCAGTTCCCTTCCCGCACTCACTCTCTGCTCAATTGAACATGCCTTCCATATCTTCATGGCAGATCGGGCGTATGCCGTTGGCCGTGAGGACCTTGATCGCAGCCTCGTTGTCCGCCACACGGAAGATCATGCATGCGCTGTTGGCCTTCTTGGCCAGGAATGCGTAGGAATATTCAAGGTTGATCCCGTTGTCACCCAGCAGATTCAGGACATCGACCAGGGCACCGGGCTTATCCTCAAAGACGATCGCAAGTACCTTGGTCAGGGAGCAGACATATCCCTCCTCCTTGAGAATCTGCACAGTCCTGAAGGGATCATCAACGATCACACGGACGATGCCGAAATCCTCGGTCTCTGCCAGAGACAGAGCGCGCAGATCAATTTCGTAGTTCTGCAGGATCTTGGTAAAAGCCGCGAGTGCACCCGGTTTGTTTTCCAGGAAAGCCGAAATCTGTTTAACTGTCATCTCCTACCTCCCTTTTGAAACGTTTAAATTATTAACTGCAGCACTGCTTTGCAGCAGCGGATTTACGGATATCAAAAAAGGATCATCCCTTATAGAGATTTCGCTGATCGATCACACGCTTTGCCTTGCCCTCGCTCCTGGGGATGGATCTGGGCGCAACAAGCTTGACGACACAGTATATTCCGAGCATGGCCTTAAGGTCGTTGACAAGCTGTTTTTCGCGCTTTGTGATGTCCTTGAGGGAGTCTGAGAACATCTCGGGAGTCATCTCGACCTGGACCTCGATGCGGTCGCTGTGGTGTTCTCTTGTAACTATGATCTGGTAGTTGGCCGGATATCCGTCATTCATCAGGACGGTCTCGATCTGGCTCGGGAATACATTGACGCCCTTGACGATCAGCATATCATCGCTGCGGCCCATGGGCTTGGCCATACGGATATGGGTCCTTCCGCAGGCACAGGGCTCAGGATTCAGAACACAGATATCTTTGGTGCGGTAGCGCAGGAGCGGGAATGCCTCCTTGTTGATAGAGGTGAAAACCAGCTCTCCCTTTTCGCCGTAGGGGAGGACTTCACCGGTCTGGGGATTGATGATCTCCGCGATGAAGTTGTCTTCATTGATGTGCATGCCGTTCTGGCAGGAACACTCAAAAGCCACGCCGGGGCCGGAGATCTCGGTGAGTCCGTAGATGTCATAAGCCTTGATCCCGAGCTTGTCCTCGATGTCATGGCGCATTTCCTCGGTCCAGGCTTCTGCGCCGAAAATACCGGCTTTGAGCTTGATCTGGTCGCGCATCCCGCGCTCAGTGATCGTCTCCGCAAGATAGGCGGCATAAGACGGTGTGCAGCACAGGACAGTGGAGCCCAGATCTGTCATAAACTGGAGCTGGCGGTCGGTATTGCCGGAGGACATGGGGAGCGTCAGGGATCCGAGCTTATGAGAGCCGCCGTGAAGTCCCGCACCGCCTGTGAAAAGGCCGTAGCCGTAACAGACCTGCACAATATCATCTCTGGTGGCTCCCGCCGCCGCCAAGGCTCTTGCACAGCATCCCTCCCACATATCGATATCATTCTGTGTATAGCAGGCAACGACCCGCCTGCCGGTCGTACCGCTCGTGGAATGAATGCGGACGCAGTCAGAAAGAGGAACGGCAAGGAGTCCGTAGGGATATTGTCTGCGCAGATCCTCCTTGCTCAGGAAAGGCAGCTTGTGAAGATCCTTTATGCCTTGAATGTCCTCAGGTTTTACACCCTTTTCATCCATCTTCTGTCTGTAATAGGGAACCGCTTCGTAGACGCGCTTCACGGTTTTGACAAGACGCTCATCCTGCCACGCAGTGATCTGCTCCCGAGAAGCGCACTCAATCTGTGGTTCAAAATAGTGCTCCATCAAGTATACCTCCTCAAGTAATCAAAATCTGACTATAAATGAAATGATCATACTGTCCGCCATTCAGACAGCTGGATGTTTTACCGGGCAAGGTTGGCAAACCGGGTCAGCGAAGGCTGCCAGCTGAGTTCCACCGTTCCGATCGGACCGTTCCTCTGCTTTGCAATGATGATCTCCGCAATGCCCTTCTTTTCCGAATCCTCATTGTAATAATCGTCGCGGTAGATAAACATGACCAGATCCGCGTCCTGCTCGATGGCACCGGATTCACGCAGGTCGGACAGCATGGGCCTGTGGTTGGGTCTCGATTCCACAGCACGGGAGAGCTGGGAAAGGGCCACGACAGGAACGTTCAGTTCTCTGGCGAGCGCCTTGAGAGAGCGCGAAATGTCCGAGATCTCCTGCTGACGGGAATCTCCGCTCCTGCCTGAGCCGCTCATGAGCTGGAGATAGTCGATAATGACGAGCTCGAGGCCAAACTCCATCTTGTATTTGCGGCATTTTGAGCGAAGCTCCGCCACCGAGATGGCCGGCGTGTCATCAATGATCAGGCGGCTCTCGCCGATATTGCCGGCGCTCTCGATCACTTCCGCCCACTCACTCTCGCTCATATCGCCGGTCCGGATCTTCTGGGCCTCGACATGGGACTGCATGGCGAGGAGACGGTTTACCAGCTGTTCCTTGGACATTTCCAGTGAAAAAATGCCCACGCATCTGTTCTCCCGCATCGTCATATAATCCGCTATATTCAGGACAAGGGCCGTCTTGCCCATGGAGGGCCGCGCCGCGATCAGGATAAAGTCCGCGGGCTGCAGACCGGCTGTACGGTTGTCCAGGTCCGTAAATCCGGTGGAGAGGCCGGTGACATTGCCCTTGATCCTGGATGCCTGTTCGATCTTGTCCATGGCGTTGAGGACAATCTGGCTGATCGGAACGAAATTTCCGGCGCTGCGTTTCTGGGAGATCTCGAAAATGCGTTTTTCCGCCTTGTCCAGGAGGGTCTCCATCTCTTCGTTTTCCGCGTAGCAGTTTCCGGCGATCTCCTCATTGGCCCGGATCATGCTCCGCAGAAGGGATTTCTCCGCAACGATATTTGCGTAGGATTTTATATTGGCTGAAGTGGGAACAGTGGTGATCAGGTCCCGGATCAGCTCATCAGAATAAAGCTCCGGGGGGAGATTTTTCTCCCGGAGCTTTGACTGCAGCGTCACAGGGTCTATGGCAATGCCTTTCCGGTGCATATCCAGCATGGTCTGGAACAGGATCCCGTTCTGCCGCGCGTAAAAATCTTCTTCCTTCACGATCTCGGAAGCGGTTTCCACCGCCTCCGGATCGATCAGCATGGAGCCCAGGACAGACCGCTCTGCTTCCAGACTATGCGGCATGACCCTGCTGATCATATCATCCTGTGCCATTGTTTTCTCCGTTTAAGCTGCGTTTTTATGCTTCCGTGACCTTGAGCATGAACTTGCCGGTCACCTGAGGGTGCAGGCGGATCGGAATCTCGAAGCTGCCGAAAGATTTGATGGGCTCTGCAAGCTGGATTTTCTTCTTGTCCAGATCGAGATTGTGCTGTTTTTTGGCCTCCTGGGCGATTTCCTTGGCGCTGACGGAACCGAAGACGCGGCCGCCTTCGCCGGCCTTCATTGTGACCACGACGGTGACCTTCTCCAGGTCCTTAGCCAGCTTCTGTGCCTCGGCAAGGCGCTGTGCAGCCTCTTTTGCCTCGCGCTGTTTTTTCAGCTTCAGGTCATTTTTGTTCTTGTCATTGGCCTCAACGCCGAGCTTTTTGGGAATGACAAAGTTTCTTGCATATCCGTCACTGACGTTGACGATATCACCCTCTTTACCGAGAGATTTTACATCCTGTAAAAGAATTACTTTCATGTCCTGTTTCCTCCTGAATGAACTATTGTACCGGGCCGGTCCGCCGGCCTCTGAATACCTGTCTGCAGATTGAAGCGCTCCCCATGATTCTGTCTGTCTCCGGATCAAAGCGCTCCCCATGATTTTGTCTGTCTCCGGATCAAAGCGCTCCCCATGATTCCATCTGTCTCCGGATCAAAGCGCTCCGCATTTTTACTGCCGCTTCGGTCAGGCGTCGATCTCGCCCTCTTCGATCATCTGGTCGATCACGCGCTTGACAGCCTGGATGGCCTCGTCGACGGTTGCATTTTCCATCTGGCTTCCGGCCATATTGATATGGCCTCCGCCGCCCATGTGTTCCATGGCCAGCTGTACGTTCACCTCATCGATGGAACGCGCGCTGATAAAGATCTGCCCGTTATAAGGGGTCAGCACAAAGCTCGCCTTGACGCCGTCAATATTGAGGAGCTCGTTGGCCGCCTGGGCGCCGATCACGGTGGGACTGCGCAGACCGTCTCCCCAGCAGGTGGAGATGGCAAAGCAGTCCCGGTAGATCTCCGCCTGGGAAACTGCATTCGCCCTTGCCTTGTAATCCGCCGCTTCCTCGCGGAAGAGCTTGCGGACACGCACGACATCCGCGCCGCTCCGGCGCAGGAAAGCCGCCGCCTCGAAGGTTTTGACGCCCGCCCTGTTGACAAATCCGTCCGTGTCGACGACGATGCCTCCGTACATGGCATCCGCTTCCTCGGGACGGAGACGGATATTCTCCCCTGTGTACTGGACGACCTCGGCGACCATCTCACAGGCGGAGGAGGCGTAGCCTTCCACATAAGAAAGCGTCGCTCCCTCGATGATATCCTTGCCCGCGCGGTGATGATCCAGGACGACGATCGACTTGCACCGGGTCAGAAGCTCCGGACACTCCGTGCGTCCGGGGGTGTTGACGTCGACGACGACAACACAGGTGTTGTCAGTGACCATTTCCAGTGCCTGCTGGCTGTTGATGATAAATTCTTTTCCGTATTCCGGATTATTTTCAAACAGGCGCAGGATCTGCTCCAGGGAAATGGTGCGCTCGTTGATAATGATGTGGGCCTCTTTCCCGAGTGTCCTGGCGATCCGGTAGATACCTACGGCCGCTCCGAAGCTGTCGGGGTCGCCCATCTTGTGTCCCATGATAAAGACCGCGTCCCGCACGCGGATGATCTCCTTGAGCGCCTGGGCCTTGACACGGGCCTTGACACGGGTGTTCTTTTCGACCTGCCGCGTCTTTCCGCCGTAGTAGACCACATTGTCCGGGGTCTTGATGATCGCCTGATCACCGCCTCTTCCCAGTGCCAGATCGACTGCATTGCGGGCAAATTCATAGTTCTGCGTGTAGGCGAGTCCGTCCAGGCCGAATCCCAGACTGAGCGTGACGGCCATCTCGTTGCCGACACTGACTTTTTTGACATCGTCCAGAATATCAAAATGACCGTCCTGCAGCACCTGCAGGGACTTCTTGCGCAGAATGATCAGATATTTATCCTTTTCGATCTTGCTGCACAGGCCGTCGATCGCGCTGATGTACTGGTTGACTTTCCGGTCGATCAGGGCGATCAGCAGAGCCTTGCGCACCTCTTCCACCGTGTCGATTACTTCGTCATAGTTGTCGATATAGAAGAGACCGACTGCAAGACTCTGGTCATCCACTTCCCGGATCGCCAGGCGCATTGCGGTATTATCGACCAGATTCAGAGAGATGATATTGCCGGCAGTATCTCCGAGCGTCTCGTATCCGCCCCCCATGTGAGAAACCTGGATCCTGCGCATCTGGGCACTGTAGCTGTAGCCCACCAGTTCAACCGGGACCTTGACCTGCTTATCATCCGTCGGAAAGACATCGCGGGTGAGCGCCGGAATCAGCGTCGAGATCGGCCGGCGATAGGAGCGGTCCCTGTGGACCACCTTTTCAAAGGCAGGATTCATCCATATAAAATGGCCGCCCTCATCCAGCAGTGCATAGGGCATGTCCATCTCCCGCAGAAGCTGGCCCTCCAGGCTCTGGAACTCCTCCGCAAAGGCTGTCATTTCCCGCATGTAGATCGCGCGGCTGCTGATAAAAGCCGCTGCCATGACACAGGTGTAGATCAGACAGTCTATTGTAACAGCCGCAAACGCTCTCGGATCAAGGAAAAAGATCAGAAAATCCGTCACCCAGAGGATGATTCCCAGTATTATTGCGATCCGGAAAAGCCCCGCAACGCGGCTCTTTCTCCTCTTCGGCGCCGCATGGGAAGCCGCCTGTTTGTCCGGCTCCGTATCCGGCGCGAAGGGATCCTGTCGATCAGATTCATATTTTTTCTGCATTCACTATTCTCCATTTTCACCCCTGGGGAACATGCTGGCCGCCGGGGCCGCATCCGCCAGGGGCTGATCCGCGGCATGAAAGGCAGGCCTTTCATGTCAGCGGTCTCTCCGATACGGTCAAAGGGATCCTGTGTCAGCCTCTGCCTGCCCGTCCAGCCAGTCAGCGGCCTCCTGCATCCCTTCTTCGGTGAAGGGAAAATCCCGGATGGTTTTGAGGGTGTCCTCTGTCGCCGCGTATCCATAGGGACCGCGCCAGACAACCGCGCGCAGGACAGCCTCTCCCCGCTTTTCCGGGGGTGTATAGTGCACGTTCTGCAGCGGCTCACGGGCAACCCTGTAGCGAAGGCTTCCGCAGCTGCCGTAATAGGCTTCCCCGTATTCATAGTGTACGAAAGGAAACAGTTCCTCTCTGCTGATATGACGCTGCATATTTTCCATTTACTTTCGCCTTTAGATACTCACCCCGCCAGTTCGGGCTTTTTGCCCGTGTACAGCTGATAGTAGCGCTGGCCGAGTCTGATCAGTTCGTCGTGGGTGCCCTGCTCGACGATCCTGCCCTGCTCCAGGACAATGATGAGATCACTGTTGCGGATCGTGGAGAGCCGGTGGGCGATGACAAAGGTCGTCCTGCCCTTCATGAGACTGTCCATGCCCGCCTGCACGATTTTCTCTGTGCGGGTATCGATCGAACTGGTCGCCTCATCCAGGATAAGGGCCGGGGGATCCGCGATCGCAGCACGGGCAATCGCCAGAAGCTGGCGCTGGCCCTGTGAGAGATTGGCTCCGTCTCCGGTGAGCATGGTCTCATATCCCTGCGGCAGGCGCCGGATAAAGCCGTCCGCATTGGCAAGCTTCGCGGCGCGCACGACTTCCTCGTCAGAAGCATCCAGCTTTCCGTAGCGGATGTTCTCCCGGACCGTGCCGGAAAACAGGTGTGTTTCCTGCAGAACGATCCCGAGCGAACGCCGCAGGTCGCCCTTTCTGATCTTGTTGACATTGATGTTATCGTAGCGGATCTTACCGTCCTGAATATCGTAGAAGCGGTTGATCAGGTTGGTGATCGTGGTCTTTCCCGCGCCGGTGGAGCCGACGAGGGCAATCTTCATGCCGGGCTTTGCGTGGATCCAGATATCGTGCAGGACCATCTTGTCGTCCCGGTATCCGAAGTCGACGCCGTTGAAGGTGATATCGCCCTCCAGGGCCTGATATGTGGTCGTATCCTCTGCCTTGTGATAATGCTTCCAGGCCCACTGTCCCGTGTGTCTGTCGGTCTCGACGATCCTGCCGTCCGCATCGTGGTCACAGTTGACCAGCAGTACATAGCCGTCATCCGTCTCCGGCTCGGCGTCCATGAGCTTGAAGATACGTTCCGCGCCCGCCAGGGCCATGATAATACTGTTGAACTGCATGCTGACCTGATTGATCGGCATGGAGAAGCCCCGGTTCAAAGTCAGAAAGCTGGCAAGAGCGCCGACCGTAAAACCGGCATAGCGGTTGATCGCCAGGATGCCGCCCACGATGGCACAGATCACGTAGTTGGTGTTGCCGAGCTGGCCGTTGACCGGACCGATGATATTGGCAAAACCGTTGGCCTTTGCCGCGCTCTGGTAGAGTTCCTCGTTGAGCAGGTCAAACTCACGGATCGCCTGCTGCTCGTGGCAGAAGACCTTGACGACCTTCTCTCCGGTCATTGTCTCCTCGATAAAACCGTTCAGTTTACCCAGATTGCGCTGCTGCGCGATAAAGTTGCGGCCGGACATGGAGGTGACTTTTCCGGAGGCAAGCAGCATGACGGCAACCATGAGCAGAGATACCACTGTCAGCGGAATACTGAGTACCAACATCATAGTCAGGATCGATACCACCGTGATCAGGCTGTTGAGCAGCTGAGGCATACTCTGGCTGACCATCTGGCGAAGGGTGTCGATATCATTGGTGTAGACACTCATGATGTCGCCGTGGGCATGTGTGTCAAAATATTTGATCGGCAGGCTCTCCATGTGTTCAAACAGCTCCGTGCGCAGCCGTTTCATCGTGCCCTGCGTGACAAAGGCCATGGTGCGGGCCTGTGTGTAGGCCGCCGCGATACCGATCACATAAAAACAGGCAACACGTGCCATGGCATGCAGAAGAGGCGAAAAATCGGGATCTGCCTGTCCCGCCTTCACCTGCTCTACCATGGGCATTATATAACTGTCGATCAGGGTCCTTGTAAACATTGTTCCCTGCACGTTGGCAAGGACGGAGATCACAATACAGCATGCCACCGCGACCAGGTGGAAGCCGTAAAACCTGACGACATAGGAGATGATCCTGCGGAAGATCTTCCAGGGATTCTCCACTCTGGGGCGCGGACGTCCCCGCATGCCTCTGGGCCCTCCGCCGACCTCTTTTACCTTTTCAGCCATGTCTTCCCTCTCTTAAAACCATGCTGCCCGTCGGGGCAGCCCCGGGGAGATCGTCATACTCATCATGCCGGCTTGTCAAAGTCGGCATCCGCTCCCATTCCTGTCTGGGATTCATAGACTTCTCTGTAGATCAGATTGGACTTGAGCAGTTCCTCGTGAGTGCCGAATCCGCTGACCCGTCCGTTATCCATGACAATGATCCTGTCGCAATCCTGCACACTGGAAATACGCTGCGCAATGATGAGCCGTGTGGTGTCCGGAATCTCCTCCCGGAAGGCGCGCCGGATCTTGGCGTCCGTAGCTGTGTCCACGGCGCTGGTGCTGTCATCCAGGATCAGGATCCTGGGTTTCCGCAGGAGGGCGCGGGCAATGCACAGGCGCTGCTTCTGGCCGCCGGAGACATTGGTGCCGCCCTGTTCGATATAGGTATCGTATCCCTCGGGCATTTTTTCAATGAACTCCGAAGCGCAGGCAAGTTCGCAGGCGTGTCTGCACTCCTCGTCCGTCGCGTTTTCGTCGCCCCACCGCAGATTTTCATAAATGGTGCCGGAGAAGAGAACGTTTTTCTGCAGTACTACAGCCACCTGCCTGCGAAGGACATCCATGTCGTATTCGCGGACGTCGTGGCCGCCCACCAGAATGCGTCCCTGGGTGACATCATACAGCCGGCTCACTAGGTTGACCAGGCTCGATTTGGCGCTGCCCGTGCCGCCGATAATACCGATACTCTCACCCGACCGGATGTCCAGGTCGATATCCTTGAGCACCGGCTCCGCGCTCCCCGGCCTGTAGGAGAAATCAACATCCTCAAAGCGGATGCTGCCGTCCGGGACCTCCATAATGGGGTTTTCCGGATTTGTCAGAGAACTCTTCTCATTGATGACTTCGGAAATACGTCTGGCACTCGCCTCCGACATCGTGACCATGATAAAGATCATGGAGAGCATCATCAGGCTCATCAGGATGTTCATGCAGTAGGTCAGCAGGCTCATGAGATTACCGGTGGTCAGTGTGTCAGACACGATCATATTGGCACCGAACCAGCTGATCAGGAGGATGCAGCTGTAGACGACGCCCATCATGACCGGGCTGATACTCACCACACGCATCTCCGCGCGGATGAACATCTCGTAGATATTCTCCGCCGCCCTGCGGAACTTGCTGTTCTCATAGTCCTCGCGCACATAGGCCTTGACCACGCGAATCGCGGAGACATTCTCCTGCACACTCTCGTTCAGGGCATCGTAGCGCTCAAAGACCTGCTTGAAGTACCTGGTCGTCGTGCGCATCATGAAAATCATGAACAGGGCCAGAAAAGCCACGGCGATAAAATAGATGCTGGCCAGACGGGGGCTGATGATGAAGGACATGATCATTGCCACGATCATGGTCGAGGGAGCGCGCATGGCCATCCTCAGTATCATCATGTAGGCATTCTGGATATTTGTCACATCCGTTGTCAGCCTTGTCACAAGACTGGATGTGGAAAAATGGTCGATATTGGAAAAAGAAAAGGTCTGAATGTTATCGTGCATGGCCTTGCGCAGATTTCTGGCAAGTCCGGCACCCGCGCGCGCAGCAAAAAAACCGCCCATCACGCCGGTCGCAAGCCCCATCAGAGCCACAATGATCATCAGAGCGCCGGTCCGCATGATAAAGCCGACGTCCCCCGCCATAACACCCCTGTCTACGATCCGCCCCATCAGGATGGGGATGATCATCTCGCAGATGACCTCACCGATCATGCAGACCGGTGTGAGAATGGAGACCAGGCGGAATTCCTTAACCTGTGACAATATTGTTCTGATCATAAAAAACCCATTCGCTGTGCCGGAGACTGCCCCCCGCACAAAAAGCATCGCTTACTCCGAAAAAAGAAATACATTTTATCATAATCAATCTGCGCTCTTTTTTCAATGGTTTCCCTGCGTCTACAGGTCGCCTGCCGCCGTCAGAAAGAGCTGCTCGGTCCCGGTTTCCTCCGCAGAGGCGGTTTCCCGGCCTCCCGTGAGGTCCGAAGGTGTAAAAAAGAGCCTGGAGGGATCGATCGGTTCCCGGGCCGCCTCCCTCTCGTCCTCCATATTTACGGGGAACAGGTCCTGGTAAAGCCGGTGGATGGTCTGGTAGCGCTCCTCCTGCTGCAGGCTCATTCCGCGGGCGATCACATCCGAGAACTTCTCCGAGATTCCGGGGATGGTCCCGTACAGCCGGCGGATCCGGTCGTCATAGACCCTGTCCATGGCATCCTGCGGCTGTATGCCGGATGCAAGTTCATACATTGTCGCACAGACGGCATATACATCCGTCCACGGTCCCTGACGGCCATGTGATCTGTACTGCTCCAGAGGCGCATAGCCGCGCTTGAGGACGACCGTATAGCCAGTATCATCCGCATTGATGGCCCTTGCCGCCCCGAAATCGATAAGTGTGATGCTGCCGTCCTGCCCCTTGATGATATTTTCCGGGCTTATGTCGCGGTGGACGATCCCCTCTCTGTGGACCCTCTCCAGGGATCTGAGGACAGGCCTCATCATCTGCAGGATCTCCCGCTCAGGCACCGGCCCCGCGCCGTGTTTTTTCCGTGCGGACAGGTACTGTTTGAGATTGACGCCCGCGACATATTCCATAATGATGTAGGCAGTGCGGTTGGTCCGGAAAAAGTCCCTGACAGATACGATCCCCGGGAAATCCCGGAAGCGGGCCAGGGCTCTTCCCTCCCGCTCGAAGCTCCGCAGCCCCAGCGAATAGTGCTGTCCCGCCTCACCCGTCATGGGCGCCACTGCCGCGGTCATGCCTGTGACAGTGTCCCGCGTAGCGATTCCCGGCGGAAAATATTCCTTGACGGCAATGCGGCACTGCATGCGGAGATCCCAGCCTATGTAAGTGATCCCGAAACCGCCCTCACCCAGGACCGCACCCACCAGGTAGCGGCCCGCCAGCAGAGTATAGGGCGCCAGAACACGCGGATTTCTCGCCTGCGAATATCTCTCCGGGTCAAACCCGCACATAGTGCAGGCCATCCCCCTGCGCGGCAGAGGCCGCATGCATCCCATACAAAGAAATGCCGGATCAATCATGTCATACCTCATTTACCATGTTCCGTCCATATCCGCGGGGCGGCTCATCACATCCGCCTCCCGGATCTTCCGGGCAGCTCATTGTTGTCCGGCTTCCGTCCCGTTGTCTGCCCCGGCTTGTGTTCCGGTCTCTGGCCCGGCTTCCGCCTCCGGCTGCGCAGGAACCTCCTGCGCCGGAGCCTCCTGCGCCGGAATCTCCTGCCCTGCGCCCGCATCCTGCGCCTCTGCTCCGTCCATATACAGAGTCTCGATTCCAAGCGCTTCTACGACGGAATAATCCGTGATCTGGTTGCCGCGCACATCGAGATACTCCAGGGCATCATGTCCCCGCAGGGGGGAGAGGTCACGGATCTCATTGTTCTGCAGCTCCAGGGCCTTGAGGCTGGTAAGTCCTGAGAGAGGGCCGATATCCAGGATCAGGTTATCCGACAGATACAGGTTCTCCATCGCTGTCAGATTGGCCAGCGGCCCCAGATCCTTCACCCGATTGCCGCCGATCATCAGAAGCGACAGATCCGGCATCTGCGCCAGCACACTGATATCGCCGATCTCATTGTCCCAGAGATTGAGCTGGTGCATCCTGGCAAGCCCGGCCAGGGGAGCCAGATCGGAGATCCCGTCGCTGTAGAGGGTCAGGACCTCCAGGTTCTGCAGACCGGACAGAGTACTGATGTCCTGCAGGCGGTTTCCTCCCAGATGGAGGATGCCCAGGTCTTTCATGCCGGCCAGGGGAGTGATGTCCGTGATCTGGTTATTGTCCAGATACAGCTGGGTCATGCCCGTCAGGGTGGCGAGCGGCTTGAGATTCTGGATCTGGTTGTCATTCAGATACAGCCTCTGCAGCGAAGTCATATTGCGCAGGGGCATGAGGTCGGTAATCTTGTTTTCATCGAGGCACAGGCCTTCCAGCTGCGTCAGCTTTGAGACGGGTGTCAGGTCGCTGATCCCGTTTCCGGTCAGATCCACACTGACAAGCGAAGGAAACTCCTCCAGTACGGACAGGTCCGTCAGCCCCGCATTGGAGAAATCAATATATGTGACCGCCTCGATATCCTTGTGTGTGAGCTGACCCGTCGGAACGCCTGCCGCTGCGCGGACGGCCTCTTCCACCGCCGCGTTTTCCCAGGCGGGAACTGCGGGATCTGTTTCCGCGGGTTTGGGGGAGTCCTCGCCGGTCTGCGCCGCGGGAGCCTTCTCTTTCTCTTTTTCCTTTGCGGCTTCCTGCTCTTTCGCGGGAGCCGGCCCTCCGTTCAGAGAAGGATCCGGCAGGAGTTTCGCAATTCTGGGAATCAGAATAATCAGCAGGACGACTGCGACGCCTGCCAGAATCAGCACGGAGAGCATGCCCGATCCTTTTTTGGATTCCTTTTTGGATCTTTTTCTGCGGGGCTTCTCTTCTACGTCCTTGTCATCCTCTTCTGCCGGGAAGGTCATGAGGTCCTCCTCCGGTTCTTCCATTATTACCGTTTCTTCCGTTTTTACCGCTTCTTCCGTTTTTATCGGTTTTTTCTTCTTTTTACGTCTTCGGACCGGTTTCTCTTTCTCAAAGCTGTCATCGAGATCAGCCCATTCCTCTTCGGCTTCTTCAGGCGGACGTTTTTTCTTTCCGCCCCCGTCTTTTCTGCGCCCGGAATAATCGCTCTTTCTGACGCCCAGCATGGGAACGCTGTTATCTCTTCCGCAGTTGGGGCAGACACTGATTCCGTCTGTCAGTTCCGTCCCGCAATACCCGCAGTACTGAATATCAACCGCCATGTTTTCCTCCTCCTGTACAAAGCACCTTTTTTGTTTTTGCCGGCACTACGCCCAGTATCTTTACATTATAAAGGCTGGGAAAACATATGGCAATTCATAACATGAAAAACACCCGGCAGCGGGATAAACTGCCGGGTGTTTTTCAAGGGATGTTACAAGATGCTTAGGGGGGTAATATATTAGCAAGTACTTCCGTACTACACTAACCGATTATAATTCAGGACCCGTAAGGTCCTGCGCACGGATCCCGGGACTGTCGTCACGGGCATTGCGCGGTATAAATAAAACGCTTTACTGCAGTGCGTGTGTTTGTCATCTGACGATATGATAATATCATGATGCGGCCCTGTAGTATAGATAATATTTTGACGAAGATTTAGTCTTTTTTGACATTTTCAAAAAAATATTCCGCGGTATGGCGTTTGTATTACGATGTTGTGCTTAAATCCCTTCCTTTCCGGCCCTCTCCAGTGACCCTCGGTGACTCTTCCCTGCCTCTGCATCCGGCCCTGCCGCTCACCCTCTGCAGCTCCCCTGAAGTTCGTTTTTTCCGCCTTGTCGGGTTTGCTTTTTTTCCCTCACTCGGGTAAGATGATGGCAGATAGCAGCCCAGCCAAAAGAAGAGGGAGATGTCTATGCCCGGCAGCAATATATACATTCCAAAATATGACCTGATCAACCAGAACATCACCATTGATTTCCGGACAAATGAATCCTATGTCCCCGCCCACTGGCACTCCGCCCTGGAGATTACCTATCTGATCGACGGGGAGGCGAATATCACAGTGGAGGGAACTCCGCACACCATGGTGGCAGGGGAATTCATCGCCGTCGATGCGGGCAAGATCCACGAATACCGCTGTTCAGGAGATTACAGACAGTTAGTCATCCATATCAATTCGGAATACATCTCTTCGTTTATGGAAAACCAGCGCAATTTCCAGATCATCTGCGACCGGACGGAGCTGACGGAAGACCGCGTCAGTATCTATCTGTCCCTCTGCGATGCACTGGCGGAGCTGGTCGATCACTACACCAACCATCCTTACGGATACCGCATTCAGTGCGAATCCCTGGTACTGCATATCCTGTATGAACTGATCTCCCATTTCTCCATACAGCTCTACAGGAGCGATCTGCCTGAACCGTCCAAGGATCAGCGCCGCATCCGCGAGATCGTCTCCTATATCGACGAAAATTATGACAAGCCGATCTCCCTGGAGGAGATCTCCGACCGCTTCGGCCTGAGCAGCGAATATTTCAGCCGCCTCTTCACGCAGAAAATAGGCATTCCCTTCAAAAAGCACCTGAACCAGGTCCGTCTCTCCCATATCTATCACGACCTGTGTTCCTCCGACGCCCCGATCATGGAGATCGTGGACCGGCACGGTTTCACCAACTACAAACTCTTCAACCGCATGTTCAAAGAGATCTACGGTGCGACACCCCGGGAGGTGCGCAGACGTATTTCCATGATGAATTAGGAGAAACAGGAGGAAGGATCAGGAAGAGATGTCCCGGAAGAGATCACAGGACCGGATTCCAGCAGCGGACAAAGTGCTCCCGCCCTTTCTGCGCGCCGCTTTCCGGCGGCAGCACATCGGTCAGGTCAGGCCGTTTTCTGCACTCTTCCGTTGCAAAAGGACATCTGTGATAGAAATCACAGCCGCCCTCTACCGCCTCTCTTCGTGTCTCCTCATATCCGTACCGGCTCAGGGTGTCCCCCTCTTCGATCTCGGGGATAGCGGACAGAAGGGTCCTGGTGTAGGGATGCATGGGGGAGTTATAGAGACTCTCCGCGTCTCCCATCTCCACGATGCTGCCGCGGTACATGACCGCAATGCGGTCGCACAGATAATAGACCACGTTCAGATTGTGGGAGATGAAGAGCATGGCAAAGTCCTTGCGGTCGTGGATCTCCTGGAAGAGATTGAGGATCTGCGCTCCCACGGACACGTCCAGCGCGCTGGTCGCCTCGTCCGCGATGACCAGTTCCGGGTCGATCATGAGGGCGGCACCGATACAGACACGCTGGCGCTGTCCGCCCGAGAGCTCCCGGGGAAGACGGTCGGCATAGGTTCCGTCCAGCCCGACCAGCTCCAGCATCTCGATGGCCTTTTCGCGGCGGGACTGGGGCGTGCCGATTCCGTGCGCCAGAAGCGGCTCTTCCAGGGTCGCGGCGATCGTCCGTCTGGGATTCAGAGAACTGAGCGGGTCCTGAAAAACCGCCTGCACACAGCGGGTGAACTCGAGCCGGCTTTTGCGGGAGTATTCCATTCCGTTGACCCTGATCTGCCCCTCGAAGGGGATCAGTCCCAGCACGGCCTTTCCGAGCGTGGACTTTCCGCATCCGCTCTCTCCCACCAGTCCGAAAATTTCATCGCGATGGATCGTCAGACTCACGTCATTGAGGACGCGGGTCATTTTTGATTTTGAAAAAAAGCCTGCGCCGCTGTCACGGTAGCGGTTGGTCACATGTGCTATTTCCAGGATCTCTTCGCATTTATTGTTCATTGATCTGTTCAACCTCAGAGTTTCGACTGTTTACCCGGCTTTTTGCCGGTCTTGTCGATGTGGCACCAGAGAATATGCTCGTCGGAAATGGTCTTCCGGCCCGGATATTCGGTAAAGCAGCGCTTGTCCGCCTTGTCGCAGCGCGACGCGAAGGGACAGGGCGGTTTTTCCTCCGTGACCGGAGGGACGCGGCCAGGGATGCTGGCGAGCGGCACCCCCTTCATCCGTCGGGTCGGGATAGAAGCAATGAGTCCCTTGGTATAGGGATGGATGGGGTTTCGCAGGATGTCCTCCGTGCGCCCCTGCTCCACGATCTTGCCGGCATACATCACCAGGACGCGGCTGCAGATTTTGTTGATGACTCCCAGATCGTGGGAGATCAGGAGGACAGCCGTGCCGGTCTGCTGATTGATCCGCTGCAGGAGTTCCAGCACATGGGCCTGTGTCGTGACATCGAGGGCCGTTGTGGGTTCATCCGCAATGAGAAGCTTGGGGGAAGCGATGATCCCCATCGCGATCATCACGCGCTGGCGCATGCCGCCCGAAAGCTCGTGGGGGTACATGCGCATGGTCTTTGCCGGATCCGGCAGGCCGGCCATACTCAGCGCCTCCAGAGTCCGTTTCTCGATCTCCGCATGAGAATAACTGCCGTGAAGCTGCAGAACCTCTCCCACCTGCCTGCCGATACGGTGGAGGGGGTTGAGGCTGGTCATGGGCTCCTGGAAGATCATGGTCATATCCTTGCCGTTGATCTGCCGCCGCTCCGCAGGGGTGACCTTTCTCAGATCCCTGCCGTCAAACATCATGCTGCCTTCCGTCACCTTGATATGGTTTTTGAGCAGATCCTGGAGGGCCAGTGCCGTCATGCTCTTGCCGCAGCCGGACTCGCCGACGATTCCCACGATCTCTCCTTTTCCGACGGTGAAGCTGATGCGGTTGACCACCTTATATTCTTCGCCGTTTTCATACAGCGTCACGGTCATGTGCTTCACTTCCAGAATGTTCTCACCCATCTGCCGATTCCTTTACTCTCAGATACACTTCCTGTACCCGAAAAAACATTTCCAGCGGACCTCTTATTCAACCCGGTCCGGATGCTGCCTGCGGATTCCTTTTTTTGCTCTCAGCTCAAATATTTTCTCTCAGCTCGGATATTTTACTCTCAACTCATATGTCTGCTCTCAGCTCAGATATTTCTTGCGAATGCCCTCGCCGATGCAGTTGAGGCCGACGATCGTGACGACGATCATCAGTCCCGGCGCCAGAGCCGCCCAGGGCGTCGAGAAGATAATGTCCTGGGCCTCTTTGAGCATACGTCCCCAGCTGGGGATCGGAGGCTGAATGCCCAGCCCCAGATAGCTCATACTGGACTCCGCCAGGATGGCGTTGGAGAGGCCGATGACAATGGAGGAGAGCAGCAGGGGATAAATGTTGGGCAGGATGTGCACGAACAGGATCCGCACGTCCGAATCGCCGAAGACCTTGTTGCTCAGGACAAAATCAGCATTTTTGTACTGCAGTGTACCGGTACGCACGATTCGCGTGAAGCTCGGTATGAACATGATCACCAGAGCCGGAATAATCGTGAGTTTCCCGTAATTGAGGATACTGACCATGACCAGGGCGATCAGGATACTGGGGAAGGAATTGATGGCATCTATGACGCGCATGACGATCTCGTCCAGCATGCCGCCTGCGTAACCGCACACAAGCCCCAGTATAATGCTGATCACTGCCGCCAGCAGGACTGTGGAGACGGATACCAGAAGCGTGAAGCGCGCGCCGACCATGGCCCGGCTGAAGACATCGCGCCCGAAATTATCCGTGCCGAAAAAGTGTGTCAGGGAAGGCGCCTGTGACCGGATCGAAGTATTCATTTCATATACATCAAAGGGAGTGTAAAAAATACTCAGAATACCGAGCGCCACAATAAATCCCACGACGACAAGACCGATCCTCAGTTCCGCGTCGCCGGTCACCCAGCTGCTCACCGATGCATTCTTCGATTTATGTCCCTTTTTCTCTCTGCGGGCTTTTTCCGCGGCATTCTCCACCTTCTTGCGCTTGAGTTCTCCCGGGACACCGCTGTTCACTGCATTGACCATAATAATCCTCTGCTCCTGAAAAGAATTTGTCAGTCACCAAAAAGCCGTTTCTCTTACCGGGAGATCCTGATGCGGGGATCCAGGATCTGGATCAGGATATCCACGATGAAGTTGACGACCAGGATCAGGATCGCGATATACATGACCAGAGTCTGTACCGTGGGATAATCCCTGGATGTGACAGACGCGATCAGAAGACGGCCGATCCCGGGAATTCCGAAAACCTGCTCGATCACGATGGATCCGGAGAAGATTCCGCTGACGATCATGCCGATCAGGGGAACAACGGAAATAATGGCATTCTTGAGCACATGCACATACATGATGCGGAATTTTGTGCTGCCCTTGCTGCGCGCAGTGCGCACATAGTCGGAACGGACCTCTTCGATCACCGCCGTCCTGATATATTTGGAGAGCACGCAGGTCTGGGGGATGGCGATCGCGATCGCCGGAAAGATCATGAACTGGAAAAATTTAGCCGGATTTCTGGCAAGGGTCACAAATCGTCCCGGGGCAAACCAGTGAAGTACCAGTCCGAAGACCCAGATCAGCAGGATACTCAGGAAAAAGCCCGGGATGGAGATACCGAGGATATTGACGATATTGAGGAGCTGCTCCGAGATCGCGTGCTTTCGCCCCGCCGTAAAGACACCCAGCGGAATGCCGATCAGGATGACCAGGGCAAGCGACATGGCACCCAGGATCAGGGTCACGGAGAGTTTTCCCTTCAGGAGTCTGGCCACGGGTTTTCTGTACATGATGGATTTGCCGAAATCACCGTGCACGGCTCCTGTGACCCAGTCCGCATATTGCTCGACCAGGGGGCGGTTGAGTCCGAGTTCTTCGCGCAGATCATCCAGCTGCTCCTGGGAGGCGCTGGTTCCCAGCATCATGGCCGCGGGGTCACCCGGTACAATATGAAAAAGCCAGAATGTCACGATCGAAATGACAAAAAGCGTCAACAGCATAATGCCGAATTTTTTGACGAAATACCGCATGGTTATCTCCTGTAATCATCTCCTCAGGAACAGCTGTAAGCTGTCGGCGCGTTCCCTTTGAACAGGCCAGGCAGCTTACAGCTCTGCACCTTCATCCGTCACAAACCGGATGACAGCAGGAATATTTGTTTACTCTACCGCGTATATGGCGGAATAATCGTCCACATAGAGAGGATATGCCGCGAATCCTCCGAAAGCGGGGGTGTTGATGACGACGGAATCGATGTCCTGGATATAGACACTCGCGCACTCGTCGCTGATGATCTTCTGTGCTTCCTTGAAGAGTTCGACCTGTTTGGCGTCGTCTGTCTCCAGAAGAGCCTTGGCATAGGTCTCGTCAAATGCCTTGGAATGGAAATTCACAAAGTTGTCGGAAGCAGTGGAGACATATCTGTTCAGGAAAGATGTCGGATAAGCGATCGGTCCGTCAACGGAGACGACAGTCGCCTCAAACTCGCTCTCTCTGTAGACACGGTTCAGCCATGTGTTCCAGTCGACAGACTCGATCTCCACCTTGATGCCTGCCTTGGCAAGCTGGTTGGAGATGACCTGGGCAGTATCCACATGCACCTGATAGTTGGAGGGAACGCGGATCTTGAAGCTGAGCTTCTCCTGACCGGCCTCCTTGAGGAGTTCTTTCGCCTTGTCGACGTTGACATCGTAGACATCCGTCAGTTCATCGTTGAAATATTTCGTGAGACCGGGGATGACAGGGGTGCCGGCCTTGGTTCCGAGACCGTAGCTGACCTTGTCGATGATCTCGTCCGCATCCACTGCGTAGGCAATTGCCTGGCGCACGCGCACATCCTTGAAGGGCTCAAATTCGTTGTTCAGTGCCAGAAGCTGGACTGCGTTGGCATGTCTGACGTTCTGTACATAGTCGGTTCCCTCCAGCTCTTTCCAGCCGCCTGCGTTGGAATTGAAGCCGTCGATCGCGCCGGCCAGATAGTTGGTGGCCAGAGAAGCCGTATTTTCATAATACTTGAGTGTGACTGTATCGAGGTGAGCGGGCTCTCCCCAGTAATCGTCAAAGCGGGTCAGCAGAGTGTAGTCCTGCTCCACGAACTCGGTCATCTTGAAGGGACCTGTTCCGATGGGATTGGATGCCAGATCCGAGGCATCTTTGGGAACAATGGGGCTTGTGACAATGGCAGGGAAGCCGCTGTCGGGTTTGTTCAGCTTGATGACCAGGGTCTTGTCATCCGAAGGCGCGTCCTTGGAATCAGCAGCAGTGACCACAGGCTTGTCGATCTCTTTTCCGTCTTCATCCTTTCCCTTCTCGGAACCGACGGTATAGGTCTTGCCCGCAGCAGAATACTCCGCGATCTCGGCATAGCCGTTGATATTGGATGTGATCGACTTCTCGATAGAGTAAAGCACGTCGTCCATGGTGAGTTCATTGCCGTTGTGGAACTTCACGCCCTGACGCAGGGTAAACGTATAGGTCTGCAGATCGTCCGATGCCTGGCAGGTCTCTGCAAGGGCAGGAGCAAAGCTTCCGTCCTGCTCTGTTGCCATCAGACCCTCATAGATATTAAAGAAAATACTTCTCGCGTCAGCGGTCTGTGTGACAAAGGGATCGAAACCGGGGGCTTCCGTGGAGACACCCTTGATGAAATCCCCGCCTTCCACCATCTGTTTTTCCTCCGCTGCCGCAGAAGTGCCGCCGGCAGCGGCATTGCCCGAAGAGCTGCTGCCGGATGACTTCGCGCCGCAGCCTGCGATCAGTGAAGCGGTCATCACCGTTCCCAGAATCAATGCCAGAAATCTCTTTTTCATTACTTTTCTCCCTTTCTGTCTGCCTTTCCGGCAAAACAACATCCGGCTCCTCTGTGCAGAATACCCCGCGGGAAACTTCAGGATCCGCCCGCGAAATCTGTGCGATGAAGATTCAGGACCCGCCCGCGGGTCCTGCGCCCATGAGCAGCATGGGTTCGCGCCTGCGGGATGCCTGTAAGGGCATCATCTTCCGGTCCGCCTCATCAAAGTGCAAAGCGGCATGCAGCGCCGACGCACATCAAAAAAGTTCCTGCACACAGGAAAGTCCGCTACTTTACCGTCGGATCCGTCACATTTATCCATCACAAAAAATGCTCAGGCATGAACAGTAAGTACGTAAATATATAATTGTTGTCCTTCAAGCATTTGGGAAAAAGCCGGGCGAATGCCCTCATCAGAATTTAAAGAATTTTTGCAAATAGACCGCAAAAAGTCCGCCTGCATCTCCAGGTCGTTTTCGCACCGATCCATACCGCGCCGATCATCCCATTACACGCTCCTTCAAAGTCGCATATGGGCACAGCCTTTCTGCCCGGAATCTGCCGATGCCCGTCTCCTCATCACACAGCTGCCGCACACGCCGGGATCCTCTTCCCTGCGGCAGAATGCCTCCGCACTCTCTGTGCTCTGTCTGACAGACGCCTCAAACTGCAGTAATAATGATGCATTTTCCGTCGAATAATGCTCAAGTGGAAAGTAACACATTCAATTCTTTTTCGCAATACCGAACAAGTAAAAACCACAAAAGATTCGAAAAAAATACACTAAATTCCTAAAGCCCTTGCCTGAAGACGGTTTTCTGAATTATAATGTACTCTGTTTTTTATTTTTGATGATAGTATTGAATATTGAATGACTTTTCAGGAAAGGGAGGATATCATGCAGATCGGTTTTGATAATGACAAATATTTGCAGACACAGTCCAGTCACATCAAAGAACGGATCGCACAGTTCGGAGGCAAACTCTACCTTGAATTCGGAGGCAAGCTGTTCGACGATTACCACGCCTCCAGAGTACTGCCGGGCTTCGCTCCCGACTCCAAGATCACAATGCTGAAGGCCCTGCGCGACCAGGTGGAGATCGTGGTCGTCATCAACGCGGCCGATATTGAGAAAAACAAGGTCCGCGGCGACCTGGGCATCACCTACGACATGGATCTGCTCCGCCTTGTGGACGCGTTCACATCGAACGGTCTGTATGTGGGCAGCGTCGTTCTGACCCGCTTTGCGGGCCAGCCTTCCGCCATCGCCTACGAGAAGAAACTCAAAGCCCTCGGCCTGCGCGTCTACCGCCACTATCCGATCGCGGGCTACCCCTCCAACATCCCCATGATCGTCAGTGACGAGGGCTTCGGCCACAACGACTACATTGAGACCAGCCGGCCCCTGGTCGTCATCACGGCTCCCGGCCCCGGCAGCGGCAAAATGGCGACCTGCCTGTCCCAGCTCTATCACGAGAACAAGCGGGGTGTCAAAGCCGGATATGCCAAGTTCGAGACCTTCCCTGTCTGGAATCTGCCCCTCAACCACCCTGTCAACCTGGCCTACGAGGCAGCGACGGCCGATCTGGATGACATCAACATGATCGACCCCTTCCATTTCGAAGCCTACCAGAAGACGGCCGTCAACTACAACCGCGACGTGGAGGTCTTCCCTGTCCTCAACGCGATCTTCGAGAAGATCCAGGGAGAATCTCCCTACAAATCCCCTACAGACATGGGCGTCAACATGGTCGGCTTCTGCATCAAGGACGACGAAGTCTGCCGCAGAGCCGCAAACCAGGAGATCATCCGCCGCTACTGCCAGGCCCTCTGCGAGTACCGCAAGGGAAACGCCTCCAAGGAGCCCGCTTACAAGATCGAGCTTCTGATGAAGAAGGCAAATATCTCTGTGAGCGACCGCCCCGTCATCATGGCCGCCAACGTGCGCCAGGAGGAGACAGGGGGGCCCGCAGCCGCCATGCAGATGCCTGACGGGACCATCCTCACCGGCCGCACCACGGCCCTTCTGGGCGCGTCCAGCGCACTGCTCCTGAACGCCCTCAAATACCTGGGCAGGATCCCGGAACAGGTCAAGCTCCTCTCCCCCGTCATGATCGAGGCCAGCCAGAACCTCATGGTAGACCACCTGGGCGAGCGGAGCCCCCTCCTGCACCTCAATGAAATCCTCATCATCCTGGCCATCGCGGCAGTAGAGGATGAAAATGCCAAAAAGGCGCTCGACGCCCTCCCTCTGCTGGCAGGACTGGATGCCCACTCCTCCGTCATTCTCTCCCAGATCGATGAAGGCGTCTTCAAAAAGCTCGGCGTCAACCAGACCTGCGAAGCCCGCTATGAGAGCAAAAAACTGTATCACAAATAAGAAAGATAAAAGATACTGCAATTAAGGCAGGTAAAAAAGATCCCGCAAATAAAACAGGTAAAAAGATTCCGCAAATAAAGAAATCAAAAGAACACAAAAAAAGCCCGGCCGCATATTCTGCTGCCGGGCTTTCCTGCTGCTGCTATTATGATTATGACGTCTTGCGTAAAACGACCTCCCGCGCCGCTGCTCCTGTGAGGCGGTGAGCGGCCTGTCAGGAAAGGTTGAACGCTTCGATGGTTGTCTTCTCCAGAATGGCACCGATCCTGATAAAGTCCTCGGTGGAGTCCGACTCCATGTTGTCTTCCACCCAGTCGGTCCACACGCCGACGATTCCCGCCGTGTAAAACCGCGTCATGATTTCCTTATCATGTCTGCTGATCCCGGTTCTCTCCGTAACGTTGTCAATGTATCTCTCAATTGAAAATCGTCCGATCTGCCGCACATAATCCATGAGGATCTGCCTTGCCTCAGAATGGAAAACGTGCAGAATTGCCATTTTGTGCTCCTTTGAGTAACGAACTAAAGGAAGGATGCAGTCGGAAGGAGATTGTACATCTTTGTAGATGATAACCATTTTCGCAACCATCTTGCGGCAAATCTCACTGAGCATTGCCGGGATACTCTGATAATGATAATAAAAAGTATTCCGGTGTACTCCGGCTTCCTTAACAATATCATTCACAGTGATTTTCGCGAACGGCTTCTCCTCGACCAGTTTTAAAAAAGCTCCTTCCAGCCGTGCATTCGCATCGCCTGCTGTCATTATTGTAACCTCCATGCTTCCCGGGAACTGAATATAACCCCCAATATATCCGACCCAAAAACTGCCTTCATTATACACACTGAAAATTATAAAAAACAGCACACTTTTTGAACATGGATAATCGGACGAAATTGTATAATTAAGCATGCATTTTTATAGTGTTTTGATAAACGATTTATAAAAATATATTAAAACATCATCTTTAAAGATTGTTCGCATATTTATACATCTCTCAAAAGACACGAACAGCACTGAAAATTACCAAAAAAGCCTGTTCAGTCCCGGCTCTCAAATCCGAAATGCCTGGCCTCTTTCAGACGATAATAGATGAACTTGGTCCTTGCGACCTCCCTGTCCGTATCGTCTGTGATGATCCCGTCGACCCAGGTCAGGGTCTTTCCGGTCTTGACGACCCTGGCGGTGCATACGATCTCTTTTCCGCGGACAGCACGCATATAGTCCATGTCTCCCTGCACCGTCGGGCCCCCGTATCCGGAAGAAGCCGCCGCGATTCCGCAGATCGTATCCGCCAGTGTGAAGAAGACTCCGCCGTGGACAGTATTGAGAGGATTCATGTGGCGCTTTTGCAGGACGATCCGCCCTTTGCAGTAACCTTCTTCAACCTCCATGACCTCCATGCCGATGTCCTTTGAGAAACCGATCTCCTCCCCTATATATTTAGCCGCTTTCATCCGTTCTTCCATCGAATACTCTTTTATACTGCTTTTTCCACGCTTTTCTTCCATTTTTTATCTCCGTTTTTTTATGCCTTGCTTTATGTCTCTGTTTATATCTCCGGTTATGTCTCCGGTTCAGATCCGCCTTCTGTGCTTCTGTACTCCCTGAGCAATTTTTTAGAGTCTATCATGAATGTTAGACAATCACAACCGTATTTATCTCACCGGGAGGAAGCGGGAGGAAGCGGGAGGAAGCCCCCGCTTCTATAAGCGGCGGGTAAAAAATAACAGCCTGCCCGTCTCAGCGGCGGGTCACAATTCCCCCGCTGAGATAAACGCTCCGCGGGGACTCCGCAGGGATGTGCGGATGCGCGGGATGCCCATGTAACGTATGTTTTTTTCACCTGATTTCTGCTACAATAAATGCATCTCGTACGCGGACCATCGTCCCCGGCGGCGGATGGTTTGAACTGACTGCAAGTGAGGAGGAAACCCTATGTTTTTTTATATGCCCGCAAAAGTTTACTGTGAAAACAACTGCGTCCGCGCTCACGCAAAAGAACTTGCGTCCTTTGGAAAAAAGGCCCTGATCGTCACCGGCAAAAGCAGTGCCTTCAAAAACGGTTCCATCGCCGATGTACAGGCCGCCCTGTCCGATCACGGCGTGGAGTGCTCCATATTCAATGAAGTCGAGGAAAACCCTTCCGTAGAGACTGTCATGAAGGGACGTGAGAAAGGTCTCGCCGAAGGCGCGGATTTTGTCATCGGCATCGGCGGCGGTTCCCCCATGGACGCAGCCAAGGCCATCGCACTCATGATCCGGCAGAAGGACGCCGGCGTCGAGTATCTGTATGACAGCAGCGCTGCCACCGACGCGCTTCCCGTCGTCTGCATCCCGACGACCTGCGGAACCGGTTCCGAGGTCACGGCGGTCTCCGTCCTGTCCCGTCCCAGCCTGCGCGCCAAGGGCTCGATCCCTCACAAGATTTTCCCCGCGCTCTCTCTCCTGGACGGAAGGTATCTGCTCTCTGCCCCCAGAAGAGTCATCGTCGATACATCCATCGACGCCCTCTCCCATATGTATGAGAGCTATATCCACTCCAAGGCAAACGACTGCAGCCGCATGTGTGTGGACGCGGGCCTCAGGGTCTGGAGCCGCAGCCGCAGGGCCATCCTCGCAGGCGCCCCCCTGACTCTGGACAACTGCAATGACATGCTTCTCGCCTCCATGTTTGCCGGCATGGCCATCGCGCACACCGGGACCTCGCTCCCCCACGCAATGAGCTACCCGGTGACCGTCGAGACCGGCATGCCTCACGGCAAAGCCTGCGGCTTCTTCCTGACCGGATATCTCCGCGAAGCTGATCCCGCGGCGGTGTCCTACCTGCTGACCACCGCAGGTTTTACAGACATCGACTCTCTGGAGAGCTACTATCAGGCCACCTGCGGACGCGATGAAGTCCCCGTTCCGATCCTGAGAAAATCCGTAGAGGCTCCTCTCTCCAGCCCCGCCAAGCTGGCCATGGCCCCCTTCGCAGTCACCGAAGCGACCCTGTGCCGCATCGCCGGTCTTCTGTGAACCGGACCCTCCCTGTTCCGGGCTCCGCCTTTTAGCACAATTTGTGGCCCCGCCGTCTCTTAACACAGCTGAGGCCTCCGTCCTTTAACACAATACCGGGCCCGCCTCTTCACACAGCTGCGGGCTCCGTCTTTTTGCAAAAATAAACAGCGCGCCTCCGTACTGTCCATCCTCCTGGATCCAGTCCGGCGGCGCGCCTTTTTTATTTTTTATTCTTCAGGCTTTTCCGCTTCTTCCTGCTTCTCCGCCTCCTGCGGGTTTTCCTCCTGCGGGTTCTCCTCCTCCGGGGCTGCTTCATCCCGGTCCTGTCCTTCCGCATATGCGTACTGCGGCTTCTCTTCATTGTCCGCAGTTCCCCCCGACTCGGCAAAGGCGGCAAATTCCTCGGAGTCCCCGAAGTCCACCGGCTCCGCTGCGTGTCCGAACTGGTCATCCACGCCTGCAGCATCCGATGCCCTGCTCAGTTCCGCAGCCATCCAAACGGCCAGAAGGGTCTGCGCGGCAAGTCCGACGGCGAACCAGAGCACCTTCTCCATGGCCACTCCGTAGACGATCAGGGCCGCACATGCTCCGTGCGCCAGGACCGGCAGCAGACAGCTCATGATCAGCATGAACCCCGCCCGCTTATTGTGCTCCTTCTGTTCCGAATGTTTGGCCAGGCCGTAGATGGCCCCCATAAAGCCGGAAAATCCGAAGTGAGAAAAAATGTAGAGCAGGGCAAAGAGGAAAGATCCCACCGCGCCTGCTCTGAGCCAGTCAGGCATTCCGTCACGCAGGGCCCCCATATCGGCGGGGACCAGCACATACAGTGCCTGCCACGCGCCGTACATAACTGCCGAGAATCCGGCGCCGACCACCGCCGAAGCGGCAATCCCGTCCGCGATCGTCTCCATGGTCATCTGGCTCCAGGTGGTCCTGCGCAGCACAAAGTGTTTCCAGCCCTCCTCGACCAGGGCCACTGCGATCAGAGCCCGCAGGATTGCGCCGATCAAAGCCGGATTCCCGCCGGCCGCCTCTGAGCCGAACATGTTGAGAAAAAGATCGATCAGCAGCAGAATCCCCGCCTCCATCAGAAAAGCAGGGACAGCCGCCGCCAGGCCCAGGAAAAACAGTTTCAGCAGCGCTCCCAGGGAGCCCTTTCCAAAAGATCCGGACCGCAGGATCATAAAAATGACGAACGGGAGCGGCAGAAACGCAGCGATCAATAATACTGTAGTGTTCATAAATTCAGCCAAGCCCTCCTTTTACTCATTCCTCCCTTTGCTCAGTCCTCCGGGAAGCCAGTTCCCGCACAGCAAACTCGTCGGATCGAAAGCCTGCCGGCCTGGGCGCTCCTTCCTCATCCAGGATCAGGAGGTCCGCCAGATCCGCCGCCGCTGAAAGGACCGGCTCATTGTCTTCACCGGTGAGTGCGATCAGATGGAAATTTCTGCCGTCCCAGACAAGATCCAGAGGCGTGCATGTGACCGGCTCTCCTGCAGCTGACGCTTTTCTTCGTCTGCCGGTCCCGGGTCCGAGCTGCCGGAAGCGGATCTTCCGCCCCCTGCAGATCGCGTCATTGATCTGATTGACCATGTCGTAGATCCGCGCATCCCCGCTGTCCGCAGGCTCCACACAGATCAGATGGCGCTCAATTGTATCCGCCTGATATCTGCTGCAGAAGCCCTTCAGTTTTTTGAGCAGGGCGTCCTTCTGTTTCCTGCCGATAAAGCGCGAGGAGGCGATCGCGTCCCCCATCATGCGCAGCTCATCCAGAGTAAACTCGCGGTCTCCGAAATAATAGTAATTGCCGGAGCTCACGATCGTCTCAATGTCATACCCCTCTCTTGAGAGTGTATCGATATCGTCGCGGACCGTCTGCCTGCTGTAGATCGACTCATCGTCCCTGAGGGCATCCATGATCTCCGCCTTGGTCGCGAAATGCTGTTCATCCGTATTGACATACAGGTATCTGTACAGTCTCAGAAGCCTGCTCTTGTTGCTGACCATAAGCCACCTCCCCCGGCGGCGCACCGCTTACTGCGTCCGGCCGTCCAGAATAAAGATATTATGCCCAAAAACAAAAAATCCGTCAATTGCGCCGTCTTTGCTCACATTTTTTCTATCCCCGCTACACATTCTCATCACATTTCAAAGATATCATATCAATATACCGACAGGAGAGCTGCTATCCCCTCCATAACAGCAGCTCGACCGCCGGCGGGAATATCCTGTACGGACAGGGGTTCCTGATATTCATACTCCCCTTTTAAAAAAGACTCTTTCGTGACGGCTGCAGGCAGGTGCCGCCACGAAGGAGTCTTATTTTTTTTTCCATTTCCGCTTTCAATCTGCCGGTCCGGTTCTGTCAGGCATTTTCCGGCAGACCGGGCCGGGCCTGACCGGATCATGATCAGATCATGGAGAGGGAAATACGCTTTTTGCGGATATCGACATCGAGGACCGTCACCTCGACAATATCGCCCACGCTGACCGCCTCCAGGGGATGTTTGATGTACCGTTTGCTGAGCCTGGAGATGTGGACCAGTCCATCCTGGTGGACACCGATGTCCACAAAGGCGCCGAAATCCACGATATTGCGGACTGTGCCCTTGAGTTTCATTCCCGGCGTGAGGTCTTCCATGGACAGGACGTCGCTGCGCAGAACCGGGGCAGGCATATCCTGACGGGGGTCGCGGCCGGGCTTTTCCAGTTCGGCCAGAATATCCCGCAGGGTGATCTCACCCACTTCCAGGCGCCTGGCCGCCGCCTTTGTGTCGGGGACCATGGCCTTCACTTTCCGCAGGGAAGCCGCATCCATGGGGACCTGCAGGAGTCCGGCAAGCGTCTGCACGGCGGGATAGCTCTCCGGATGCACCGCAGTGTTGTCCAGGGGATTTTTGCCGTCCCTGATCCTGAGAAATCCGGCGCACTGCTCGAAGGCCTTGGGCCCCAGGCCCTTTACCTTCAGAAGCTGGGTGCGGAGGGTAAAGCGGCCGTTTTCCTCCCTCCAGGCAACGATGTTTTTGGCGATCGAGGCGCTGATCCCGGAGATATGGGACAAAAGCGGCGCCGAGGCCGTGTTGAGGTCCACGCCGACTGCATTGACGCATTTCTCCACTACGCCCGCCAGGGCCGCGTCCAGCTTTTTCTGGTTCATGTCGTGCTGGTACTGGCCGACCCCGATCGCCTTGGGATCGATCTTGACCAGCTCCGCCAGGGGATCCTGCAGCCTCCGCGCGATGGAGGCAGCACTGCGCTGTCCCACATCAAACTGAGGAAACTCCTCTGCTGCCAGCTTGCTGGCGCTGTAGACCGAAGCGCCCGCCTCGTTGACAATGACATACTGCAGGGGCTTTCCGGTCTTTTTGAAAAAGTCTGTGATGACCTGCTCCGACTCCCTGGACGCTGTTCCGTTTCCTACGGAAAACAGAGAGATCCCATACTGATTGATCAGTTTCTGCAGGACTGCCTCTGCCTCCCGCACCTTGTTCTGCGGCGCAGTGGGATAGATGACGGCAGTGTCCAGCACCTTGCCTGTGGGATCGACGACCGCCAGTTTGCAGCCTGTCCGGAAGGCGGGATCCCAGCCCAGGACGACCTTTCCGGCGATGGGCTGCTGCATCAGGAGCTGCTCGAGATTCTGCTTGAAGACCGCGATCGCTCCGTCCTCGGCCTTCTCTGTCAGCTCGCTGCGGATCTCGCGCTCAATGGCGGGCTCGATCAGTCGGTCATAGCTGTCCTCGCAGACAGCCTCCAGGACCGGCGTCGTAAAGGGATTGAATTCTCCCTTCCGCCTGCGGATCACCTGCCTCTGCAGATAGCGGAGGATCTTCTCGCGCGGGGCATCGATCCTGACGTTCAGATACCCCTCCTTCTCTCCGCGGTTGAGGGCCAGGATCCTGTGACCGGGAATTCTGGACGCCTGTTCCTCGTAGGAAAAATACATCTCATAGACATCACTGCGGTCCTCGCCGGCGCTTTTCTTTTTACCGGAGGACCTGCGGCTGTCCCCTTTGCCGGCGACTGCCTCTGCCGCCTCTTTTCCGGATGCCGTGCCGGCCGCCTCCTTTTTGGCGGAGGCCTCTTTTTTTGCAGAGACAACAAAGCCTTCCTTCGACGTAGTCTCACGGATCCAGGTGCGGTAATCGGCATTGTCGGAGATCATCTCCGCCAGGATATCCTCTGCGCCCTGAAGCGCATCCTCCGCGGAAGCCACCTCCTTCTCAGCCGAGACATATCCGGCCGCTTCCTGCAGGGCCGGATGATCCGCCGTCTGGGACAGGATCCAGTCCGCAAGCCCCTGCAGGCCTTTCTCCCTGGCGACACCGGCGCGGGTCCTGCGTTTGGGACGGAAAGGCCTGTACAGATCCTCAACCGCCACCTGGGTCTGCGCATCCTCGATCTGGGCGCGCAGGGCCGCCGTCAGTTTCCCCTGGGCCTCGATGCTCTCGATGACCTTTTCCTTTTTGTCCTCGAGATTGCGCAGATAGGCCAGCCTCTCATCCAGCGTGCGAAGCTGCTCATCATCCAGTGTCCCTGTCGCTTCCTTGCGGTAGCGGGCGATAAAGGGGATGGTATTGCCCTCGTCGATCAGCGAGACCGCCGCCTCCACCTGCCACAGCTTCACCTGCAGCTGACCGGCGATCATTTCCGCGATCTTTCTGTCCTTATCCCCGCGCTGTGCCTCCGGGGTCCCTTCCCTTTTTTCCTTCTGTTCACTGGCTTTTTGCAGTTCCGCCTTATTATTCACTATCATATATCTGTATTTCCTTACTCAAGTTCCATGTCCGGTTTTTTCAGAAGGATACTTCCCCTTCCTGCTCCACAAGCGTGACACTCTCGACCTCCGGAAGAAGGGAGAGTTCATTGGTCAGACGCAGGCGCTGCTTTGTCTGCACGCGCATGACCAGGCTCTGCTTTCCGTCGACTTTTCCGGTGGAGATCACCTTTACCTTCCTGCAGGTCCTGCCCAGCACTCCGCTGCAGGCGCTCTGCAGATTCTTCTTCTCCCCGGGATACCCGTAGACAGACAGGATGAGAGGAGCCCTGCCCAGAGGCAGGTAGTCCAGCAGGATCACGATCGCCGTCACAGCGATCGACACCACGATCCCGACTCTCCAAATACCGGCTGCGATGAAAATACCGCAGGCCACCGACCACAGCACGAAAACCAGATCCATCGGCTCCTTGACCGCGCCGCGCAGACGCACGATGGAGAGCGCGCCGATAATGCCGACGCCGGCGATGGCATTCTGGTGCATGAGCAGGATCAGCGCCGCTGTCACCGGTCCGGCGATCAGAAGCGACATATTAAAGCTCAGCGAATACATGGATCTGCGGCTCACGACCCTGTAACAGAAAAAGATATAGACACTGAGGACCGCGGATGCGATCATCGCGACTGCAATTCCCTTTCCCCCGTACTCGGAAGGCGAATAACCCTCTGCCAGAATCTTGTAAACCACGTCAAAAAAGGACATCATTCTCTCCTCATTTTACAGGCATGCCCGGGCACTGCCGTGTACGGGCACCGCCGGCTGTTCAACTTTCCTTAACGCAAAATACTGCATGAACTCCACACCGGCACGGCCTGCCTTTAGTCAAATCTCCATCAGCTCCGCACCGGCACAGTCTGCCTTTAGGCAAAATGCTCCATCAGTTCCACGCCTGCGCTGGTGCCCAGGCGCTCGGCGCCGGCCTCGATCATGGCGGCAGCCGTCTCGAAATCGCGGATTCCGCCGGCCGCTTTGACCTTGACCGCCTCACCGACCACCGATTTCATCAGGCGCACATCCTCCACCGTCGCGCCGCCTGTACCGAATCCCGTGGAGGTCTTGATAAAGTCGGGACGCACCTTCAGGGCGATTTCCGCGGCAGTCCGCTTCTCCTCATCTGTCAGATAGCAGTTCTCAAAGATCACCTTGCAGATCACACCGTGCGCATGGCAGGCCTGTGTGATCTCCTGCATCTCGCGCTCGATATACTCTGTATTGCCGTCCTTGAGTTCGGCGACATTGAGCACATAATCGATCTCATGGGCACCTTTTCTGATCGCATCCTCTGTCTCAAAAACCTTGCTCTCGATCGTCATCTGTCCAAGAGGAAAACCGACAGTGGCACCGATGTGCACCGGACTGTCTCCGAGATACTTCCTGCAGCGCTCGATCTGCGCGCCGTTGATCGCGATGGCTTTGAAGCCGTAAGTCTTCGCCTCATCGCAGAGCTTTCGGAAGGCCGCATCCTGCGAGAAGGCCTTCAGATTGGTGTGATCGATCATCTGCGCCAGCTGTTCTTTCGTGATATTCATAGTCTTTCTCCTCTGTGGTTGCGGCGGAATCCCCGCCTGCACAATACTTCTTCCGGAAAAATGCCGTGTCATAAAAGTATACCTCTAAACGCCCTCTTTGTCGATTCACTGTTTCAGAAACTGATGAGTCACCAGGGACGGTTCTCCCTGACTCATCTTCTGAGTCACCGGGGACGGTTCCAATGTCATTTAGATAAGGGGACCCCCTGTTTCCATAACAATAGTTTTATTTCAATCAGAGGTGAAATATCCTCTGATTTTTTTGCTTTTTTTTAGCAAAAAAGCTTGACAAAACAACAAAAAAATGCGGCGCGCCTCGATTATAAATCATTTTTTTGGAGGTGCTGCTATGCAATTTAATCCCACTGGCCCTGATCATGTCAAGGAGTCCCTGATCTCTTCTATCCATTCCCTCATACCTCGTAAAAAGGAATTTTTTATCGATCCAGATACTTCTTTTTCCAGGACGAGAAAAATATCACTTGTTCAGACCATGCTTTTTGTTA
>CAMKEX010000009.1 GCA_946411695.1 uncultured Lachnospiraceae bacterium | reverse complement strand
TGGTGCCGGAGAAATAGGGGTCAAATACAAGGCCGGTTTTGTGATATGCGCTGTCGGCAATATCAGGATATTTTGCCATCAGCTCATCTTTCATGTCCGCAGTTCTGCGGCACTGCCATACGATGGCATGGTAAACAGGCTGGCCGGTCTTACGATCCCACACAATAACAGTTTCTCTCTGGTTTGTGATACCGATCGCTGCGATGTCCTCATAGGTGGCACCCACCTTCTGCATAGCCTGACGAGCGACAGAAAGCTGCGTCTGCCAGATCTCGTTAGCATCGTGTTCAACCCAGCCGGGTGCAGGGAAATACTGAGTAAATTCCTTCTGCGCCATGCTGCAGATTTCTCCCTTCTCATTGAAGAGAATGCAGCGATTGCTGGTCGTACCAGCGTCGAGTGCCATTACATATTTCGCCATAAGATATCCTCCTTTACTTTGAGCAGCCAATAACCGCCCCCTGAAAAAATAAAATAGGTATCGTGTAACTCCGTCCCTTTAGCCTGTCTGTCGAAATGAGTATTTACACTGCTTCCGCTCCACACGGACAGCATTCGTGTACGATGTTAAGAAATATGTGCCCTGTATGAACTATGTGCCCTGTATGAACTGCAGAACCATACCCCTGCAGCGGCCTGCCGGCTCTGCATACCGGTCTCAGCCCTGTGCTTCACATAAACCAGACATCCTGGGCACTGGTGGAAATTGCCACCGCGCCATTATTGAGCATATTCATCACATCCTCGCGGTCCTTGATCAGGCCTCCTGCGATCACCGGAACGCAGCTCATGGCGCTGATCTTCCGCATGATCTTGGGAACAATGATCCCGGGCAGGATCTCGATCACATCCGGCATGGCCGCACGGTTGACCCGGGTCAGCTTTTCAATGTTGGAGAGTGCCAGACTGTCCAGAATGAAAAACCTGAGTACTGTTGAAAGACCGATCTCTTTTGCATGGTGGATCAGATTGGCCCGCGTCGTGATGATGCCGTCCGCCCTCGTCTTGCAGCGGATGAAATCAAGTGAGATCTCCTTCTGCATCAGTCCCGATACCAGATCCAGATGTACCATGGCGGTCCTGCCGCTGTCCTTGATCCTGTCTATGATCCCCGGAATCGTGACGACATCCCCGTAAAGGATGAAAACCACATCGATCTCCGACTTGAGGCAGTTCTCAAGTTCCTCGTCATTCTTGACCGCCGCAATGATTGGTGAAGCTTCGATCTTTTCTACAAACTCTCTTCCCATGCATGTCCCCCTTTGCCAATAAAAACATTTTACACGTCGGCCGCACATCAAATGTTCTGGCGAAGGCCGGAATGCGCCGAAAACCCGATAATTGTTCCCTTACCTTCAAGCGGGACGTCTCCCCTCTTTCGGGAATTTAAGCGGGATGCTGTACAGATTTTCCGGAAAAACGGCACAAAAAAAAGAATATACGCCACAAACACAGGTCCTCTCGAACCTTTACGCGGCCATATACTCTTCTCTCCAGGCACAATCTTTATTTACAAGAAGGATACCATTATTTTCAACAAATTGCAACATGATTTCAATATTTATTTTAACAATTTGTTAAAACTGTATACCGCTTTCTGTATATGCAAATATTGCCGCAGAATCTATGGGTATATTATAAAACATTATTCACACAATAGTAACCCCCCAAAAACATGGAGGATACATTTTGGAGACAGTTTGGAGACAGGGGACGGGTCTGTGTCTCCAAACCGTCCCCCGTCTCTTCTTTTACAATTCAATCTCTGTCTCTTTCTCCAGGAACAGGGCACCGCCCATACGTCCCGAAACAGTCCCGTCTTTTTCCCGCAGGATTTCCACCCGGATCGTGCCTCCCGGCTCCCGGAAGCAGCAGGATGACAGACCGTCCCGCGCATTTTTCTGTGCCAGGTACCAGGCCGCGGCAAGAGAGCCGCTCCCGCAGGAGGACTCGTATACCAGGGAGTCCGCCGCCGCCACGTATACGACAGGGATCAGCTGCTCTCCTTTCAGAAACATCATTCCGAAAGCATCCCACCTTTGACCATAGGTGCCGACCGTCCGCCGGACCAGGTCTTCGCCGGGCTCCAGTTCTTCCAGAATCATATGGGTGATTCCTTCGCTGATAACCAGGGGATATCCCTCCGGACTGTATTCAATTGCCGACGGCATGGGCATCTCCGCGTAGGAACTGCCCTGTGCAGGATCACAGAAAACACACAGCGGACGCGGGCTTCCGGAGATTTCGATCAGAATGTTTCCCGCCTCCTTCCTCTGCTCCTCCTGTTTTTCCATCCAGAGGAGATATCCGTAACTCCGGGCTGCATTTCCGCAGAATTCACCGCCCATCATCAGGAGCCTGCCGGCTCCTCCTATCAGAGGAGATGTCTCAAACCCAACCTGCTCCGCCCGCAGGTCTTTTCTCTGCAGCAGTTTCGCCGCAATCTGCGCCCTCCGGTCCGCAGGTACGGAAGTACGTACAATGGCGGTCCGGTTGCCCGCCGGATCCGCCATGATGATTCTGAGTTTCATATATTGAAAGCCCTCTCGAACAGGGACCGTTCCTGCATTGTCCATGGACAATACCTCTGTGAACACCATGGAGCAGAAACAGTAAAAGTTTTAAATGCTCTATTCGTTGATTGCACCCTGGCCGGAGAATCTGGCGAGGAACTGTTTGGTGCGTTCCTCACTCGGATTACTGATAACATTCTCGGGGTGTCCTTCTTCGACGATGTATCCGCCGTCCATAAAGATGACTCTGTCTGCGACATCCCTGGCAAATCCCATCTCGTGAGTGACAATGACCATAGTCATCTTTTCCTGAGCCAGCTGGCGGATGACCTTGAGGATCTCACCGGTCAGCTCAGGGTCCAGCGCCGAAGTAGGCTCATCAAAGAAGAGCATCTTGGGATTCATGGCCAGAGCGCGGGCAATGGCGACACGCTGCTGCTGACCGCCGGAAAGCTGCTGGGGATAATAGTTTTCCTTCCCTTCAAGCCCCATCTTGCGGATCAGTTCTCTGGCTTCCGCCTCCACTTCTCCCCTCTCCCGCTTCTGCACATGGATGGGCGCCTCCGTCAGATTGCGCATGACCGAAAAATGCGGGAAGAGATTGAAGTTCTGGAACACCAGTCCGAAATACCCCTTGATCCTCCTCAGATCGGTATTGGATGCGTAGACAGTATGTCCTGACGAATCATTGTGGGCAGCCTTTTCATCCAGATAGATCAGCTCACCGCTGTCCATGGTCTCCAGCATTGTCGCGCAGCGAAGAAGGGTTGACTTACCGCTTCCGGACGGTCCGATGATCGCGACGACTTCTCCCTCGTCGACCTTTACAGAAATATCGTGGAGAACAGTCAGATCGCCGAATGCCTTTTTAACGTTATTGATCTCAAACAGGCTCATGTTCTCCCTCCTTATTCAAAGTAAGACAGCTTCTTTTCGATTCTGCCCATGACCCAGGCTACGATTATGTTAAAAATATAGTAGAAAAGACCTGCTACAAACAGGGGCATAATGTTCGACTGCTGTGCAGCCACCTGCTTGGCCATGGTAAACATCTCGGCATAGGCAATGGCAAATGCCATGGAGGTATCCTTGACAAGAGTGATCACTTCATTTGTCACAGGCGGGACAACCCGCTTGACCATCTGCGGGAACACGATCTTAAAAAAGGTCTGTGTCTTTGTGAAGCCCAGTACCTCCGCGGCCTCGTGCTGTCCGACGGGAACCGCCTGAATACCGGCACGGAAGATTTCTCCGAAATATGCCGCATAGTTGATGGAAAATCCGATGAGAGCCGCATAGACACGCCAGCCGGTCGAGAGCTTAATGCCGAACACATAATAGGGCATGAAAAAGACCACGATCAGCTGCAGCATCAGCGGAGTTCCGCGCAGGATGGAAATGCAGACCTGCATAAAAAGATTCAGAGGTTTAAACTTGCTCATTCTAGCCAGAGCGAAGAGAATTCCCAAAGGCATGGAAAACAGCAGTGTGAAGAAGAAAATAAACAGCGTTGTCCCGAATCCGCCTATGATCTGTTGTACTATTGACATGAATCCCATATGGTTTTCCCCTTACTTCATTCAAAAACTTACTCAGAAATACTCTCCGAACGGTCTATATGAAAAGATCTGCTCGTGCAGGCAGTGCAGCCGCTTGCAGGGCTTTAACCAAAAAACCGCCTGCAGGCAGGGTCTCCTTCCTGCAGGCGTTCATTTCGGTCTATTGTATTGCTCTTTCAGATTCCCCTTCCTTTTGAGCCCGGTCTCCCGCCGGGCACATGGACCGGAATCTTTACCCGACAGTCATCACTTGCCGATGATCAGCATTTCGGGAAGATTAAAATCAGCATAATTGGCAACGATCTTGTCAATCGTGCCGTCCGCAGCCATCTCGTTGAGAGTCTCCTGGACCATGTCACGCAGCTCTGTGTTGCCCTTTGCGAAAGCGATCGCATACTGCTCCTTGGACAGGGGCTCGTCAAGAATCCTGTACTTGCCCTCGTTGGCTGCCAGCTGGAACTGTGCTACGCCGATATCTACTGCAATGGCATCATAGACGCCTGCAGACATCTGCATAAATGCGTCGTTGTAGTCCTTGATGGTCTCGTAACCGGAGAAGGTTGCGCAGAGATTGAGGTTCTCGTCGTTGCTGCCGTCGCCGGGATCATTGGTCAGGGCTGTATCTGCAGAGGAAGCTGCCTGCGCAACAACCATCTTGCCTGCCAGATCCGCCTTGGTCTGGATATCGGAATCCGCATTTACAGCGATAACGATGGAATTGTCGACATAGGGCTCAGTCCAGGTGTAGTCCTCTTCGCGGCCTGTATAGGTCATACCGTTCCACAGGCAGTCGATGGCGCCGGAGTTGATCTCCATATCCTTGGAATCCCAGTCGATGGGCTGTTTGACCAGAGTCCAGCCGCGGCGGGCGCAGACTTCCTCAGCCAGTTCAAGATCAAATCCGGTATAATCACCGGTAGTCTCATCTTTATATCCGTAAGGCGGATACTCAGCGTCAAATCCCACCGTAAAAGTCATGCTCTCTGCAGTCTCTTCAGATGCTGCAGCTGTATCCACAGCAGCTGCCTCATCGCCTGCCGTCTCAGTCTCAGCAGGGGCTGCTTCCTCTGTCTTGGTGTCGGTAGCTGCCGGAGAGCTGCTGCCTCCGCAGGCAGTCAGAAGACCGGCACACATAATTCCTGCCAGCAGCAGTGCTATCATTTTTTTCATAATACTTCCTCCCGTTCCTATAGTTTCTGTCTTTTTCACGCCGCACAGTTTTACAGTTTATCACAGCGCAGTGTTATTATACTGAACTATTATGGACAAAACAAGTGTAAATTGGGAAAAACAGTTGGCTGTGCCGGCAGGCGCGAGAGGAGGCAGGCAATTCGCCATGCCGACAGGCTCGCGAACTCCGTTCGCTCGCTGTCGCGGCATTCGCCGTATGCATGCAAAAGAATAATGGCTCTTGTGTGAGCAAGCTCCCACCGAGCCAGTATTCTTTTGCATGCGCATGGCTCATTGCTAACGCGCAAAAGGCCGGAGATACGCACCCAGTGCGTACCCCCGGCCTTCGGGACATGTCATTATTGGTTAAACCAAGAGGTTTTACAACCGTAATTCCGAATCAAGAGGATGGCGATCGATCGCTCGCCGTCTTCCTTCTTATGGCTGTTGATCAACAGGTGGAACAGCCATTATTCGTCCTTTGACATTTCAGCCTTTTTTCCTGCTGTAGGTAACAACAGAAGCGCCTGCGAAGACGCCTGCAGCCATGAGCCACAGCATCCAGCTGTTGTCCATACCTGTCTTGGGAGACTTCTTGCCGGAAGAAGAGCTGCTGCTCTTGCTCTTGCTGGAAGAAGAGGAGCTGCTGGAGCCGTCAGAAGACTTCTTCTCACCTACGAGGCAGAAGGGAGACAGAGAACTGACAGTGATCTTGGTTCCCGCAACGATCTCCTGGCCATTGCCCGCATAGTTGTGTACCATAGCGAACTTGGAATACTTGGAAGAAGCATGTGCGGAGAAGTCAACGGTATATGTGCCGTCTCCATTCGCAGTCACATACTCAGTGTCGGCCTGATCAGAAGCGCCGTCTGCATCAGATGCGTCTTCGATGTTGATCCATCCGTAGACGATTTCAGACTTAGCGGGATCGAGGCCTGCAGCTTTGAGTTTGGCATCATCGATGTTCTTGATGGCCATAGCGCTCATTGCCATGCCAAGTGTCATAGCAATAACCATTGCTACGGCCAGTAACCTTTTCGTTAACAGTTTCATAGTTTTACTCCTTTCTATAAAGTTTTTCTGCCGGGTAATTCCGGTCAGTATATAGATAAACGATGCTGCGCATCGGTTATCTCCCTGTCTGTGCCGCTTCCGTCGTTCCCCCCTGCGCCGCACTGTCCGTTTTCGGAAGTACTTCAGGGTTCATCAGCAGGCACTGGACCAGATAGCGCTGGTCATCATAGGCATTACAGGTGGAGAGTGTCAGGATATGGCTGTCTTTGTTCAGCACGGTATTCTGATCCGCAAATCCTGTCATCGACTGCTGCGCCAGAATCTCCTGCTGGAATTTATCCAGTACAAAGGGGTCTGTAAAATTGTCGTTTGCCAGGAGAAGATGCCTGTCATCATAATTATACGCAGCAAATATTTTATAATGCAAGACCCTGTCGGGAAGATAGACAATAACATCTTTGTTTTTTTCAAAAAATGCCCTGTCTTCGTAAAGATGAAGATTCTGGAACATGGATCCGTTGCTCATATCATGTCCGTAGAGCACAGTGACAGGATCTGTAAAGTCGCGCTTATTGTAATTCTCCGAGTAGATGGAACCCGCAAACTCGGCGACTTTGTCCGCCCGGTGATTGAGATAAAAGCTCTGATCCCCCTCCACCATCTGGCAGACGGGATAATCCACCTGCGTATTGGGGATACGGATCCATGCATAGGCATCGGGACAGGTCTCCCACAAAGTTGCAAAGTCGATCGGGATTTCCTCCTGCGGTGCAGATGTCGCGGACGTCTGTGCCGCCTCCGCGGTAACTGCCGTGACCACCTCCGCGGCCTTCTCGACGGGAGACTCTGCAGACGCGGGAGACTCCGCGGGCTCCGCAGTTTCCTCTATGGTCGATTTCTGTATTTCCGCATAGACATCGCTTCCGCTTCTTGTCTTATACCACAGCAGTCCGCCGATCAGCACACAGATCACTGCTGCAGAAGACAGGATATTAAACAAAAGCCTGTTGTTTTTTTTATTCATAGTATAAGTTGATCCTCACATCCGCGCATGGCGGCAGACAGACTCACCGGTCTTCCGTTTGTGTGTAAAAGAGCTCAAGTACCATCTTGTAGAGAGCTGCGTCGTCAACCCGGTACACATCGTATACCTCTTCGTGACCTGTTTCGCCCGGGATCGTCTGAATACCTCCGCTGCGCTCTGCAACGGCAATGTCCACAAACTGGTCGTTGGACATATTCGTGACCATCTCCGTTTTCATCGTCTCAAAAAGGGTAGTGACTGTGGAGGCGTCCTTCTTCTGTTCCTGTGCAAGTTTCGAGGCAAAAGCCTCCAGGAACACCTTCTGACGATTCATGCGGGTAATGGCGCTCTGTTCTATCTGCCTGTCCCTGCTCCGGACAAAGGTCTCCGTGTTCGTCTCATCCAGAACGACTTTGTTACCCTTGACAAAATCAGGATTTTTTCCGGAGAGAGAGTCATCCGGCACGGTAACCTCCACTCCGCCCAGAAGCTGCGTCAGCCTGGGAATGCTGTCCAGATTGATAGCCGCATATCCGCCGACAGGAAGGCCGCTCAATAGTCTGGATACTGCCGCAGATGTCAGTTCACAGCTTTTGCGCTTTCCGTCGCCGTAGGCGTACTGCAGATTCAAGTGATCCGAATAGAAGCCCAGCGACTCTCCGCCCGGCGTAAACTTCTCGATCTGCGTAATAGTATCCCGGGGGATCGCCAGGCCGACCGTCGTCTCCTTGACGCGGTCGTAGCTGATCAGGAAAACGGAGTCACTCTGTCCTGCAGAACCGGGTTCCTTCGGTTCCTGAATGGACCCGTCCGTATCCACACCCAGGAGCAGATAATTCGTCAGATGATCATTATAGACATAGGTCTTTCCGTCGTAGACGATGGCATCAGGGTTTGCTTTCTCCGCAGTCCATCCCTGCGTGCCGCTCTCCGCTGCTGTCTTCTCCGAATGGGAAATGCCGGTCCTGTTGAAAACACCCAGCGCGATGCAGAGAACTGCAGCCGCCAGCAGTATGACCGCTGCAGCGATGATCAGCATCATTCTCCTTCGCTGCTGCTGTCTGCGATTTTGTTTTCTATTATCCATCCCGCTCACTCCAGATCCGGTTCAGGAAATCTCAGGGGGTCTTCCCGGTTTACTCGTTCCCGTACTTGGAATACTCTCCGTACTTGCCGTATTTTCCGTACTTGCCGTACTTGGATCCGTAATAGCCTTCTCCCTCACGGCTGGCACGGTTGAGAACTGCGCCGAGGATACGGCATCCGGACTTCTCAATCTGATCCTTGACGCGCTGTGCTGCCTGACGGCTGGCTGCGCCGCTCTCCAGAATCAGGACGGCACCGTCGCAATACTGGCCGACCAGGGCGGCGTCAATGACCTGTCCCAGAGGCGGCGTGTCTACGAATACATAGTCATATCTCTGCGATTCCATCTTCAGGAGGGTGCTGAACTGCTCATCGCCCAGCATCTCGGCCGGATTCGGGGCATAATGACCCGCAAGAATAACAGAAAGGTTTTCAATATAAGTCGGATAAATAATCTGATCGACGCGGTCGATCTGTCCGCTCAGAAACTCGGAAAGGCCCACAACTTCTCCGACAACGCCGTATCTCTCCAGAAATACGGATTTGCGGATATCTGCGTCCACATAGAGAACCTTTTTCCCTGCGTTCGCCATTTCCTGTGCGAGATGAAAACTGACTTCGCTTTTTCCCTCTCCGCTGAAGACGCTGGTGATCATGATGATCTTGTTTTTCTTACCTGAGAACTGTATATTTGCACGCAGCTTTTTGATCGCTTCGCGGTAAAAGAAATCTCCTTCATCCTGTATGTGCAGTTCCAGTTTTTCGTTCATATATATAATCCTCTCTCAATGCGCGCTGTTTTCTGAAAAACAACTGCTCAGCTTGCTGCCCGTTTCTGTTTTGCCGCTTTCTTTCTGTCCGCGGATTTTCTGGTGCTTCCGCTCTTGTCAGGTATCACGGCAAGTACAGGAAGCTGCAGGTAGCGCTCAATGTCGTCCTCTGTCTGGATCGAATCGTTGAGGATCACGGCGACGCAGATCAGGAAGACTGCTGCAAGAATGCCGAGAAGGCCTCCTATGGCTGTGTTGCGCAGAAGGCTGGGGGAAGACTGGGTCAGCGGAACCTCGCCTTCCTCAATGATCTTGGGCGCGGTCACTTCCATTTTCTCGGCGATATACTCGGAACTGATCCCGGCGACAGTATCCACTACACTCTTGGCGAGTTCAGGATCCGCCTGCAGTGTGGAGATGATAAGCATGCGGCTGTCATTGGGATTGGAAATGGTGATCGTATTCCGAAGATGCTTGTAATCCGTATCCAGATTCAGCTCCTCGATCGTCTCCTGAAGGACAGGACGGCTGGAAATCAGGATCTCATAGTCATTGGTCAGCTGCGAGCCGAGCTGCAGATCCGCCAGTGAAGAGAGGGTCGTCTCCTTGGTTACGACCAGCATGGTTGCGGAAGAGGAATACATCGGGGTGATCAGGAACTTCGTGATCGCGAACGCAATATCCGCCACGACAAAGCCGGCCAGAAGTACCAGCCAGATTCTGTGTCGGACCGCATTCCACAGCTGCAGCAGATCAATCTCGATCTCCTCATTTTCCATCGGCCTGTTCGCAGTATTTAACTCCATTTTTCGGTTCTCTCCTTGGTCATCGTCAGTGTTGAAGCGTCATTGATATACAGGTTCTTGATCCTTGACTGCATCCCGCTTCCCGCCCCTGAAGACGGGAAAATTCTGCCTCGTCCGCAAAAAAAGATGAAGACGCACAAAAAACAGCTGCCGTCAAATACACTCTTCTGTCAGCTGTAGGGAAATAATCCTGCATATAATATACCTTTACGTGCCATTTCTGTTATTTCCGTCTGGTGGGATTTTGATGAATCCCAATGATCTGCAAAGTAATATAGTGCTGTTATTAGACTACAAAAAGCAAAAAATGTCAAGATAACAATTTTGCTGGTTTATGCACAAATATACACTCATCCCCTGCCGTCAGCAGCCCAGTACCTTCTGTATTTCAGAGCTGATCTCCTCTATGCTGCGCATTTTTTCACCTTTATTGCAGCGGACGACCTTCCACCCCAGTTTTTCGGCACAGTAGGCAGCGGCTTTTGCAGACTGTTCCAGATATCGCACATTTCTCTCATGTATATCTTTTTTGCTTTCGTCTCCGCTGTAGCGTCCCGCCATCAGTTTCTGGGAGACTGCGGGATCGACTTCGAGGTAGATCACGGCGTCCGGCGCCGGGATCCCCAGAAGGTCATATTCGTAGTGAAAAAGCCACTCAAGAAAACCGTCCCACTCCTCCGCGGGAAGCTTGGAGCACTGGTGCACGGCATTGGACGTCGTATAGCGGTCGGCGATGATCACGCCGCCGTCCTTATAAAAGGCGCCCCAGTCAGCCTTGCAGCCCGCAAACCGGTCTGCCGCATAAAAGCTGGAAGCTGCATAGGCATTGACATCTGAGGGATCGGACCCGAAGTCCCCGCGCAGGTACATCCTCACCAGCGCGGAAGAATCGGATTCATAATTGGGAAAAGAGACCTTTCTGACAGGCAGCCCCCTCTGTACGAATGACTCATACAGAAGTTCCGACTGTGTGGCCTTTCCGGAGCCGTCCAGCCCTTCGATCACATACAGTTTTCCCATTCCGTCTTTCTGTGTATTCTTATTCATTTCCATCTCCGTTTCGGAGCACTTTGCTCTTCCTGTCCCTGTTTACAGGACAATGTCATATTTTTCCACGTCAATGATGGCGATCCCCTCGCACTCGAAGGAAATGCCCTCTGCACTCTGTTCTGTGAAAATCGTCGAGGAAATTGCCTGTTCACCGTTATTGACAAAAACCTCGACCGAATAGCGGTCCATGATGATCCTGAGCCGCACCTTGCCGTCGCGGAAGCGGGTCACGACCTCCCTGGTCGAGACGATGTCGCGGCGCAGACCGGAATTGCTGCGGTCAAAAGTCAGGATACTCTCACCGGGCGAATAGATGATCGAAGTATAGAACCGGGTATCCTTGGCAACCTTGATGATGAATTTGTCGTAGAGTTTGCCTCCGGAGGGACGTACTGTGACGATCAGATCCACGCAGCGTCCCTGGACAGACGGAAGCTGGATCCTTTCCTGCACATCGACATCTGTATAGAACACAGCGTTTGTGCGGTACTTCTCCAGTTCTCTGACCGGCTGCTGGATGAGGCGTCCTTTCTTCAGGGAAAGCTCCCTGGGCAGGGTCATCATGCCGAACCAGCTGCCGACGGCGACGTGGTCATGGCTGCTCTCCCAGGACTGCATCCAGGCGATCATGATCCTGCGGCCGTCCGGCGCCAGCAGAGTCTGCGGCGCATAGAAGTCGAGGCCGTAATCAATCGCGTGGACCGCCTTTCTGGTAAACTGCCAGTTCTTGCGGTCAAAGCTTCCGATCAGATAGATATTGCCGAAACCGTTGTGGTAGGCGCGTCCGCGGGAGAGCATCTCCTGCGGGGATGTGATCAGGATCGCGTGATCGTCCATCATAAAGAAATCCGGACACTCCCACATCCGGCCGTATTCGTTCCGGCTGCGGTCCAGAACCGAAAGCATCTCCCAGTGCATGGCGTCTGCGCTGCGGTAGAGAAGGATGGCGCCGCTCCCGTCCATGGTGCGGTTGGCGACAACGGCATAATAGCAGTCGTCCTTCTCGTCCCTCCAGATCTTGGGATCGCGGAAATCCACTGCGCTCCAGCCTTCCGGCAGATCCGCCGAAGTCAGGACCGGGTTGTTTTCATATTTTTCATAGTCGGTGCCGTCGCCGAAGGCCACACACTGCATCTGGCGGCTCTCAATATATCCGTCCTCGCGCTGACGTTCCTTCACGCCGGTATACATCAGAAGCTGACGGCCGTCCGGCATCTCCACTGCGCTTCCGGAGAAGCATCCCGCATTGTCATATTCCTCGTCCGGGGCGATCGCAGCCGGCAGCCACTCCCAGCGCACCAGATCCTTTGTCTTCACATGTCCCCAGTGCATGGGTCCCCAGATCGTGTTGTAGGGATAGTACTGATAAAAGAGATGGTATTCACCCTTATAGACAGAAAAACCGTTGGGGTCATTCATCCAGCCGACACGCGGCACCACATGAAAAAGAGGCCGATCCCTCTCCAGGATCCGGTCTCCGTAAACCTCCTCATACTTCCTCGCCTGCTGCAGTTTTGTATCCATAAATTGCTCCCTTCGCGCAAAGTGCGCGCTGTCTTCCATTATATATATTTATATCTATTTTTAAGTGCCGCCTGTCCCGGCCCTGCAATCACCAGATCGCACCCGATATGCGGACACAGGCATTTTTGCCTGCCCGCAGGTCCGGGTCCTTCCCGCAGGCCCCGGGCAATAAAGAATCAGGCCGCTTTCTTTCTCAATCTTAAGGGGAAGGCAGACGCTTGTCAACGATTTATCCCCTCAAAGCCGCTGCTGTTGGAGTCCTCAAAATTATCTGGTATGATAAGGCAGAAGCACCTGTTCAGCCCCTTCCGGAGCGTGAGCAGATACCTTCAGAGCAGCTGTACGGAGGAGAAAATCCATGCCCTTTCACATCATCAGAAATGACATCACAAAAGTGCGCGCAGACGCCATTGTCAACACAGCGAATCCGGAGCCGGTCTATGCCGCCGGAACGGACGCGGCAGTCTACAGAGCAGCCGGCGCAGGCCCGCTCCTTGCGGAACGCAGAAAAATCGGCCGGATCAGGCCCGGCGAAGTAGCCGTCACCTCCGCTTTCAGACTGAGGGCAAAATACCTCATACATACGGTGGGACCGGTATGGCAGGACGGCAGTCACGGAGAATATGATCAGCTTGCATCCTGTTACCGCAAATCCCTCCTGATCGCGCATCAGCTCGGCTGCAGCAGCATCGCTTTTCCCCTGATCTCGACCGGTGTCTATGGTTTTCCAAAAGACAGGGCTCTAGACATTGCGCTGAGGGAAATCTCCGATTTCCTCGAAGATGCAGAGATGGATGTCATCCTTGTTGTCTTTGACCGGAAGGCTTTTGACCTCTCTGCCGCGCTGACCGCAGAGATCAGTCAGTATATCGATGAAAATTATGTCAGGTCGCAGAGCGCAGCGGAATATACCTGGACAGATTCTGACGAAGAGATGTTGTCCGGTCCCTTCGCCGGCCGGGGCGGCGGAGGGCGGAACGACCCCTCACGGCGGGAGGAATTCCGGCGAAGAGAATCCTTTTTGCAGAAGGCCGGCCGGAGGAGAGAATCCGGGATGCCCCGCCCGATGGCGCCCGATTATCTCATGGATGAATCGGCCCCTTACAGCCCGGGACCTGAGAGCCCCATCGACAGCTCTCCTGTCTCCTATGCCTCTTCCCTGAAAGACACTATCCCTCCATACCCCAAGCCGTCTTCCCCGGCTATGGCTTCTGCGGACATCGCCTCCCCGGACAAGGCTGCCCGCCCCCGCCGCAGCCTCCAGGACCTCATGTCCCAGACGGGCGAAAATTTCCAGGAGTGTCTGCTGCGCATGATCGACGAGCGCGGACTGACTGACGCACAGGTATACAAGCGGGCCAATATTGACCGCAAGCTTTTCTCCAAGATCCGCTGCAAGGCAGACTATACGCCCAGCAGAAAAACCGCCATCTCCCTGGCGGTCGCCCTGGAACTGAACCTGGACGAGATGACGGACCTTCTGCGAAAAGCAGGCATCGCGCTCTCCCCGGGCAGCAAATTCGACCTGATCATCCGCTATTGTGTGGAAAACCGTATCTACGACACCATGCGAATCAACGCGATTCTCTTCGACTACGATCAGCCCCTGCTGGGTGCGTAAATTGTCGCTTCAAAAGCGACCACTGCTGTTTTTATCTCTGCTATCCTTTATTCATCGAAGCACAAAACCGGTAAATCAGAGCAAAACCGGGACATGTGCCCCGGAATCATTCTGATCAAACATATTCTGAAGAAAGAGGAGGCAGTAAGATGAAAAAAGGATTGACTGAGCTTGTATTTATTCTGGACAGAAGCGGTTCCATGCAGGGACTTGAGGCCGACACGATCGGCGGCTTCAACAGCATGGTGGAAAAACAGAAAAAAGAAGAAGGGGAGGCATATGTCTCTGCTGTCCTTTTCGACGACAGACGGGAGGTCCTCTACGACCGGACACCGATCCGCAGGGTGGAGCGCATGACGGAGGAACAGTACTTTGTTCGCGGCTGCACAGCCTATTGGGATGCGGTCGGACTTGCGATCCACCATATCGGCAATATCCATAAATACGCCCGCAATGAGGATGTCCCCGAAAAGACACTTTTTGTCATCATCACAGACGGAATGGAGAACGCCAGCCGCCTCTACGGCCCGGAAAAATTACGGTCCATGATCGGACGCCAGCAGAAAAAATACAACTGGGAGTTTCTTTTCATCGGGGCAAACATTGATGCCATCACAGAGGCTTCCAGGATCGGCATTCAGCCCAGCCGCGCAGCAAACTATGTACATGACAGTAAAGGCACACGCCTGAACTTTGATACCCTCTCCAGCGCGATCAGCGGCGCCCGCGCTGCCGCTTCCGCCAGGGAGATGAACGCAATGTTTGACCGCGACGAGGCCATGGCTCCGATCCGCGAGGACTATGAGAGACGCCGCCGCAAATAAGCAGAAGCTTTTTTCAAGAGAGAATGCTTCCCGCTGAGCATGCATCTTCCTGCTATAAGTATATCAAGCACATAAAAAAGGAACGGACCGCAGAAAACGCGTGTCCGTTCCTTTTTCATTTCATTCTGTCTGCCGCCTGTTCAGAGGCAGGACCGGGTAACCTAATGTATCACATACAGGTATTCAGCCGCCCCATGGGCAAAGCCCTGAAAGCAGTCTCTCAGACCTTCTTATTCTTCTACTGTGCAGTACATGAAGTACTTGAAGCCCAGAGGAGTGCTGAAGAAGCCCTTGACACTGGAATCGATCATGTACAGATCAGTGTAGTAATACAGAGGGCAGATGGCACCGGTGCTCATGAGCAGATCCTCTGCTCTGTGCATCAGCTCATAGCGAACCTCGGGATCGGAGCAGGACTTGATATCTGCAATGATGACATCATAGGTCTCTGCCCATGTGCCGTTCTCAACCTTGGTATCATAGCCGAGGTCGGTCAGATCAAGACTGTAAGCCTTGACGTCCTTGTGTGCACCCTTGCCGAGCTGGCAGTCGTTGTTGCCGGAATCGGTGATCCACATATCGAGCATGGAGATCGGATCATTGTAATCGCAGAGCCAGCCGTTGCGGGCGATGGAGTAATTGCCGGCCTTTCTGGTATTCAGGAATGTATTCCACTCCTGGTTCTCCAGATTCATAGTGATACCGACAGAAGCAAGTGCACTCTGCAGGTACTCACCGATCGCCTTGTGGCCTTCACTCGTGTTGTAGAGGTAAGTCAGGCTGGGGAAGTTCTTGACTGTCTGGGTCGCTTCGTCGAACTCATAGTATTTCTTGAGAACTTCGATTGCTGCAGCATAGTTGCTCTCCAGAGCATCCGCGGATACATTGTAATATCCGGCAAAACCGTCATTGTGGCCTGCCTTGGAGCTGAAATCGGTCTTGCCGTCTGCTTCTGTCAGTCCGCTGGAGACGAAGGAGGAAGCAGGGGTCTGTCCGCCCTGAGCGATATCATTGACAATATAGTTGCGGTCGAACAGCAGGGAGATGGCATTGCGGATCTCTGCACGGGCATCCTCAGCCTCTTTGCCTTCCAGTCCGGAATCAGCGGGGAGGATATCCTCGTTGACATTCCAGCCTACATAATAAGTACCAAGCTGGCCTTCTACTACGAATTCATCGGGATACTCTTCCTTGAGGGCAGCGATCTCGTTGGTCGGAACATCATCGATCAGCTTCCAGTCGCCGTTCTCAAAGTTTGTGAGCATGTTGTTGGCATCGTCAGACATGTAGAAGTTGATAGCGGGCATGGTGACACTTGCCGCATCGTGGTAGTTCTCGTTCTTCTTCATGGTGATGACACTGTTGTGCTGCCATGCAGTCATGGTATAAGGTCCGTTGCCAATATAGGTGGAAGGATCTGTTGCCCATCCCTCATTCTCAACGATGTCCTTGCGGACAGGCATGTAGGTCGGGAATGCAAGGAGCTCGTTCCAATAAGGAACTCTCTGCTTGGTGGTAACTTCCAGGGTCTTATCATCCACAGCCTTGATCTGGAGGAGTTCGGAATCAGGATTGACATATTCTACGACAGGTGCGCCTTCTTCATCCACTTCCCCGGTCTCTTTTGTCTCGGTCATTTCGTCATAGCCGACGATCTGGTCGAACATGTAGCCATAATCGGAAGCTGTATCGGGATCTGCCGCTCTCTTCCATGCAAACTCGAAATCACCTGCTGTCAGAGGCTGTCCGTCGGACCACTTGAGGTCATCGAGCAGTGTATAGGTGTACTTGACTGATCCGTCTTCATTCTCTTCGCCCTCTACCAGCTCTTTGACACAGTCAGGGGCGATGGTAAAGGAACCGTCATCAGCCTGCTCCCACTTTGCAATACCTGCAAAAGTGTGGATGATCAGGGTTGCGCCGTCGACTGCGCTGTTGAGAGCGGGGTCGATGTTGTCGGGCTCGGAAGCGATACAGACATTGATACCGTCCGCAGCGATAAGAGACTCGTCAACCTCTGCAGGAGCAGCCTCTTCTCCCTCTTCCGCAGCTGCATCGTCAACTGCAGCCTCAGCCTCGGCAGTCACAGCTGCTGCCGCATCATCTGCAGCTCCGGTTCCGCTTGCAGCAGAATCGCCGCATGCGCACAGACCAATGGCCATCATGGCGCATAACGCAAGTGCTACTAATCTTTTCATTTCTTTCCTCCCTATAATACGGTGAAAAAAAGTTACCCGCAGATCCTTTCCGATCCTGTGATCCTTTATGCTTTTCAAAGTCACAAAAATGGAAGCACCTGCACTATATTGCATAAACCTTCGAAAAGAAGGATCTGCACAGTTTTTTATCCTTTATCGCTCAATCCACGTGTCTTCCGTCATGAGATACGCGCGCAATAAAGGAGAGACGCTCCATTGCAGGCACAATCCCGCGATGAAGAATACACACTCCCATACACCGAAGATACAGTGGATGAAGCAGGGATCCCGACATCAGCCGATGTCCTCGATCCTGTGGCAGGCAACAAAGCGTCCCTTTTCGATTTCGCGCAGCTCGGGCATGCCCTCCTTACAGGATTCCTTCGCATAAGGGCAGCGGGTATGGAAGGGGCATCCGGGAGGCGCATTCAGAGGACTGGGGATCTCGCCGGTCATGGCGATACGCTGGTTTGCACGGGCGACAATGGGATCCGGCACAGGGACAGCCGAGATCAGCGCGCGCGTGTAGGGATGCAGCGGACGCTCGTAGATTTCATTCGCGTTCGCAAGCTCGACCATATGTCCCAGATACATGACCGCGATCCTGTCGGAAATATGGCGCACGACCAGAAGATCATGGGCGATAAAGAGATAGGTCAGGCCAAGCTCGTCCTGCAGCTCATCGAACATATTGATGACCTGCGCCTGAATCGAGACATCGAGGGCCGATACAGGCTCGTCGCAGACAATGAAGTCCGGATTGACAGCCAGGGATCTGGCAATACCGACACGCTGGCGCTGTCCGCCGGAGAACTCATGGGCGTAGCGCGCCGCATGTTCGGAGTTGAGGCCGACGTGGTCCATGAGCTCCAGGATCCTCTCCCTTCGCTCCTCTTTTGTCTTGTATAAATTCTGGACATCCAGCGGCTCGCCGATGATATCGGCGACTGTCATACGGGGATCCAGTGAGGAATAGGGATCCTGGAAGACCATGGTGGCCTTCCGGCGGAAGTCCTCAATATCCTTTTTGGTCTTGATCGACTTGCCCCGGTAGATGACTTCTCCGCCGGTAGGTTTGTAGAGATGCAGAATGGTACGTCCTGCTGTCGTCTTGCCGCAGCCCGACTCACCGACCAGGCCCAGTGTCTCACCTTCCATGATGTCAAAGGAAATATCGTCCACTGCCTTGAGGGGCTTTGTCTTGAAAAAACCCGTGTTGATCGGGAAATACTGTTTTAAATGGCTGACCCGGATGAGCGGCTCGCCGTTATTACTCTGATTACTCATTGTTTTCTCCTTTACGCCGCTCAGTTCTTGTCTGCTGCCTTTTTGACGTTCATCCAGCATGCCGCCATGTGGTTCTCATTGATCGTAAAGCGCTGACATGCCTCGCGGATACAGATCTTCATAGCTGCGTCACAGCGGGGGGCAAATGCACACCCCTTGGGCATGTTCAGCAGATCGATCGGCGTACCGCTGATGGGCTGCAGCTTCTGTCCCTCATTTCCGGTGGTGGGAATGGAGCGCAGAAGTCCTTTGGTATATTCGTGACAGGGATTATAGAAGATTTCGTCTGCTGTACCCTGTTCGCAGATGGACCCGGCATACATAACGACGACTTCATCACAGAGCTGGGCCACAACACCCAGGTCATGGGTGATCATGATGATTGCCATGCCCATTTCCTTCTGGATATCTTTCATCAGCTCCAGAATTCCCGCCTGGATCGTGACATCCAGTGCGGTCGTAGGTTCGTCTGCGATCAGTATGTCCGGCTCGCAGGCCAGAGCCATTGCGATCATGACTCTCTGCCGCATGCCCCCGGAGAACTCGTAGGGATACTGTTTCATACGTTTTTCCGGCTCGTTCACATTGACCAGTTTGAGCATTTCCACTGCGCGGTCCCACGCCTGCAGTTTGTTGCGGTCGGTGTGGAGCAGGATTGCCTCCATGAGCTGTTTTCCGATCGTGTAGGTCGGGTTCAGACTGGTCATGGGATCCTGGAAAATGATTGAAATCTTGTTGCCGCGGATATTTTTCATAACTTTTTCATCCGCACCGACCAGTTCCTGTCCGTCATATTTGATCGAACCGGAGACAATCTTTCCTGTTGTGGCCAGGATCTGCATGATCGAATAAGCCGTCACCGACTTGCCCGATCCGGATTCTCCAACGATTCCCAGGACCTTGCCGCGTTCCAGATTAAAAGAAACACCATTGACTGCACGCACCTCACCGGCGTCGGTAAAAAAAGATGTATGCAGGTCTTTTACTTCCAGTAGTGCCATTGTTTTTCCTCTTTTTATATGCACGCTTCCCGGCTGTCCGGAAACAGCCTGTGATTCCCCGGCTTGCAGTACAGCCGGTCTTACATTCCGTCTCCGCAGCGAAAAGCCTTCTATGCTCGCATTGTCAACATCTGCATCAGCCGTTCAGCTTCGGATCAAATGCATCGCGCAGACCATCGCCGAAAAGGTTCAGAGAAAGCACGATCAGAGAGATCACCAATGCCGGAATAACCAGTCGGTAGGGATAGGACTTCAGTCCATTCAGGGCATCCGATGCCAGCGATCCGAGAGAGGGCATGGGGGCATTGACACCCAGACCCAGGAAGGAGAGGTAACTCTCAGTGAAAATGGCATTCGGAATCTGTAAAGCTGTCGAAATAACAATGACCGAAATGGAGTTGGGAATCAGGTGCTTGCGGATGACCCAGCTGCCCTTTGCGCCGCTTGCCTGTGCCGCCAGAACATATTCCTGTTCACGAAGGGACAGAATCTGTCCGCGGATCAGACGGGACATGGAGACCCAGTACAGAAGCGCGAAGATGATGAACAGGGATATGATATTGGAGCCGATTTTCTCGAGCACAGTCCCCTCCAGGGCCTTGCCCAGCGGTTCACGCAGGACCGAAGCCAGAAGGATGACCATCAGCATATCCGGCAGCGAATATATGACATCTACGATACGCATGATGATGATATCCACCATCCCTCCCGCGTATCCGGCAACCGATCCTACAACAAGACCGATGACCAGGACGATGATACTGGCAAAAAAGCCGACTGCCAGCGAAATACGTGTTCCGTAAATCACTCGGATAAAATAATCTCGTCCGGAGGAATCAGTTCCGAAGACATGGGGAAAGACCTTCTCCCCTTCCTCGATCCTCTTCTCCTCCGACTTCGAGTACTCGAAGGGCCTGAGATTATTAAAGGATGCGTCAACAGGTTTGCCGGGGGTGACACCCAGCATGGCTTCATATTTATAGGGCCAGAACATGGGAACCACGATCGACGCCAGCGTAATCAGGATGATGATTGCAAAACTGACCATCGCAACCTTGTTTTTCTTCAGACGCTTCACGCCATCCTGGAAAGCGGTCGTGGAAGGCCGCATCTTGACCATGTATTCCTTTTCTTTTTCACTTGCAGGCATCAGGTCGTCGAGATTTACCTGCATGCTCAGTTTCTTTAAATTGCTGTCCATGTTTCCTCCAATTATTCCTCTATGTCATCGCCGTCCGCCGCTCTCCGCACCAGATCGATGCCGGGGCTGTATCCCCTTCTCATGATCATCATGCGGGTGCTCCGGCGTCTTGACGGCTCCGGCATAATCCGTACCAGACGCAGCTTTTATTCCAGCGTAATGCGGGGATCTACGACCTTGTACAGGATATCGCTGACAAGGTTCATGACTACGATCAGCGTTGCAAGTACGATCGTCGTCCCCATGATCATCATGTAATCACGATTGATGATGCTGCTGACAAATGCCCTGCCGATGCCGGGCACGGCAAAGATCTGCTCTACGACCAGGGAACCTGTAACGATATAGGCCAGCATAGGGCCGAAATAGGTAATAACAGGGATCAGCGAATTTTTCAGTGCATGTCCGAAAATGATCTTACCTGCGGGCACACCTTTTGCTTTCGCAGTACGTATATAATCCTGTCCCAGTACATCCAGCATGGAGGAACGGGTCAGACGTGTGATATAGGCCATCGGGTACAGCATCAGCGTGATAATGGGAAGGATCAGGCCTCCCGCTGCCGCGCCGTTTGCAGGCAGCACCTTCAGCTTAATGGCAAAGACGACCAGAAGAAGCGAACCCATGATAAAGGAGGGCATCGAGACAAAGGCTGTCGTCAGGACCATGATAATCCGGTCCAGAATCGTATTTCTCCGCAGGGCTGCACCTGCGCCCAGAACAACACCGATGATCAGGGCCAGTACTGCTGCCACAACGCCGAGCTTGGCGCTGGTCTTCAGGCCGTCGGCCATGATGTCAATAACCATACGGCCCCTCTGTTTGAGCGAAGGCCCGAAGCGCAGATGGACGACATCGTTGAGGTAGGTGAAATACTGTGTGCTCAGAGGCTTGTCAAGACCGTACTTGGCCTCCAGCGCCTGCTGCGCAGCCTTCGAGATGGCCTTTTCTCCCACAAACGGTCCGCCTGGGACTGCATGCATGATAAAAAAGGTCAGCGTAAATACGACCCAGACCGTAAAGACAGCCAGGATCAGACGTTTGATGATGTAACTGATTGTTTTGGGATTCATAAGAAAAAATCTCCGTTCCAGAGCGTGTTCTGCGCGTGGGACGGAAAACCATGATGCGTGCGTACACAATGTGATACTTCACATGGTGATTCATCACATCGTGATTTATCACATCATGCTTCATCACATCGGATTCCGCGACAAACCTGAAGATGAGATTACAGGAAGAATGTTACGAAAGGCGGTGGCGCGTCTACAGTTCTCCCCGGCTTTTCATTTGCCTGAACAGGACAGTTCGAAAAGGTCAGGGTGGTGATTCATTTTCCGTCAGGACCGCTGTGACGCTCTGCACACCGGTCTCCGATCGCACTGCATATATGAATTGTACTATCTATAACATTACAACGATAAAAATGTCGGAAACTCGAGCCTCGTAAATCTCGAAAGCACGAAAGAGACTGTGTCAGAGACCGGACTTATTATTATCAAACATGTATAGACGTTCATCTATTATAAACCAAAGATTCGGCATATTCAACTAATAGTCTTCCTCTCACCCTGTGTATTTTCACTATATTTTGTTTTCTTTCCATCAAAAACAGCAAATCTGCAGTGTGTTTCCCTTTCTTATTGCAATCAGACAATCGCATATTTCTGTATATGCAAAAACCGAGCGATGACTCTTCATCGCTCGGTTTATTGACTCTTTCTTTATTTTATTCTGTAAAATTTTATTCTGTAAACAGGGCTGTGGAATAATACCTGTCGCCGCTGTCGGGCAGGACTGCCACGATTACCTTGCCCTTGTTCTCAGGGCGCTTGGCCAGCTCGATCGCACCATGCAGGGCCGCACCGGAGGAAATGCCGACCGAAATACCTTCCTTCTTTGCCAGGAGCTTTGCCGCCGCAAAAGCGTCGTCTCCGGCCGCCTTGAAAACCTCATCGTAGATTCCGGTATTGAGAACTTCCGGCACAAAGCCTGCGCCGATACCCTGAATCTTGTGGGGACCCGCCTTACCTTCGGACAGGACCGGGGAATCCTCGGGCTCAAGTGCGACAACCTTCACATCCGGGTTCTGCTCCTTGAGATACTCACCTGTGCCTGTCAGTGTGCCGCCCGTGCCGACACCCGCGATCAGGATATCCACCTTGCCGTCTGTATCCCTCCAGATCTCGGGGCCGGTGGTTGCCTTGTGAATAGCGGGATTTGCGGGATTGACAAACTGTCCGGGGATAAAACCGCCGGGAATCTCCCTGGCCAGCTCCTCTGCCTTCTTGATGGCGCCTGTCATACCCTTCGCGCCCTCAGTCAGAACGATTTCCGCACCATACGCTTTCAGAATATTCCTGCGCTCCACGCTCATGGTCTCCGGCATGGTCAGGATCGTGCGATAGCCCTTGCCCGCAGCGATGGCTGCAAGGCCGATACCGGTATTTCCCGAAGTGGGTTCGATAATGACAGAACCCTCTTTCAGAAGTTCCTTCTCCTCTGCGTCCTCGATCATGGCTTTGGCCACTCTGTCCTTGACACTGCCCGCAGGATTCAGATATTCCAGTTTTACCAGGACGGTGGCTTCCAGTCCCAGCTCCTTCTCAATATTCACAACCTCTACCAGAGGAGTATTTCCGATCAGTCCCAGCATTCCCTTGTAAATATTTGACATTTTTCCACCTCTCTTATATTTTTGCGCCACTCCTTGTGCCGCCTCAGCGTTTTGTCACTTCTTTTTATTATACACGTTCTTTTCATTCTGAAAAGTATTACTGAATATTACTGCGCAGCAGCAAACCCCTTTTCCAGGTCCGCGATGATATCATCGATGTGCTCCGTGCCGATGGAAAGGCGGATCGTGCCGGGTGTAATACCCTGATCCAGAAGTTCCTCTTCGGTGAGCTGCGAATGTGTCGTAGAAGCCGGATGAATCACCAGACTCTTGACATCTGCCACATTGGCAAGAAGAGAAAAGATTTCGAGATTGTCGATAAATTTCCAGGCTGCTTCTTTTCCGCCCCTGATCTCAAACGTGAAAATGGAAGCTCCTCCATTCGGAAAATATTTTTGATATAATTCATGATCCGGATGGTCAGGAAGTGAAGGGTGATTGACCTTTTCCACCAGCGGATGATTGTGTAAATAGTCTACGACTTTGGCAGTGTTTTCTGCATGCCTCTCCAGCCTCAGGGACAGGGTCTCTACCCCCTGCAGAAGAAGAAACGCGTTGAAGGGAGAAATTGCGGCACCTGTATCGCGCAGCAAAATAGCCCGAATATAGGTCACAAAGGCTGCGGGTCCGACTGCATCGTAAAAAGAAATTCCGTGGTAGCTGGGGTTGGATTCCGCGATCTGCGGATACCTGCCGCCCGCCTTCCAGTCGAACTTTCCGGATTCCACGATGACTCCGCCCAGAGTCGTTCCGTGTCCGCCGATAAATTTGGTGGCGGAGTGGACGACGATGTCGGCTCCATGCTCGATCGGCCTGATCAGATAGGGAGTACCGAAAGTGTTGTCGATGACCAACGGAAGTCCGTGCCTGTGTGCGATTTCCGCGATGGCGTCAATATCCGGGATATCACTGTTGGGATTGCCCAGGGTCTCCAGATAGACTGCCCTGGTATTGTCCTGAATGGCTGCCTCAACCTCTTCCGGATTGTGGGCATCCACGAAAGTTGTCGTGACACCGTACTGGGGAAGCGTGTGGGCAAGCAGGTTAAAACTGCCGCCGTATATTGTTTTCTGTGCGACAATATGACCGCCGTTTGCCGCAAGCGCCTCAATCGTATATGTGATAGCTGCCGCGCCCGAAGCCACTGCCAGAGCTGCGCTTCCGCCTTCCAGGGCGGCAAGTCTCTTTTCCAGTACCTCCTGAGTGGAATTTGTCAGTCTTCCGTAGATGTTTCCGGGATCAGCGAGACCGAAGCGGTCCGCTGCATGCTGACTGTTGCGGAACACATAGGAGGTTGTCTGATAAATCGGTACGGCCCTTGAATCTGTTGCGGGATCCGCCTGCTCCTGACCTACGTGCAGCTGAAGTGTCTCAAATTTATATTTACTCATTTTTTGATCTCCTGTTCATTTTTTCTATCGCAGCTTTCTCTGCCCACTCCCGGTTCCTGAAACCGGTTCCCGAAAGCCGGGAAAGTTCATGCATCGGAACAGTTCAGAAAGAAGCTGCGGTTTGAATCCATCTGTACGGCGAAAGAGCAAAGTAAGGCGTAAGAGCGGAACACTGATTACTGCTGATTACTGCTGCCCGTCCGCCTTACTACAGATCCATCGCATTCGAAAATATGAAACAGGATTTCTGACATTTTTGATCAAATCACACATGTACGTTCTCCGGGGATATTAATATGTCTCATGCCTGCATACAGGACCGTCTCCCTTCCGGTCCGGTATTGAAGCAGTGCAGAAACGCAATTGTCATGTCTGCGGCCTTCTCTTGCAATCGCCAGACTCCGACATGAAGATCTACCGGCTGCTGTATCGACTTTTTTTCAATCTTCTTCAGGAAGATCGTGAGGATCATGCGCCGGCCTCGCCGCAAAATCCGCAGGTCTCTTCTCCGGATATTTGGAATAGTAATCCTCCAGCGCCGACTGGATGGCTTCCTCCGCCAGCACGGAACAGTGCAGCTTGTATGCAGGAAGTCCGTCGAGTGCCTCGGTCACAGCCTTGTTGGTCAGGTTCATGGCCTCGCTTAAAGGCTTCCCCTTGATCAGCTCGGTCGCCATCGAACTTGAGGCGATTGCGCTGCCGCAGCCGAAAGTCTCGAATTTCACATCCTCTACGATATCATCCTCAATCTTGAGGTACATCTTCATAATATCTCCGCACTTTGCGTTGCCGACTTCGCCGATCGCGTTCGCATCTTCGATCACGCCTACATTGCGCGGATTGCGGAAATGATCCATTACTTTTTCACTATACAGTGCCATTTTGCTTTTCCTCCGTATATTCAATGCCCTCTTCAGTCCCGGCATCCAAAAGCCTTTGCATAGGCGGCTTATCTTCTTTCCAGAGATAAGATTCTTCTTAAGATATTACAAGATAAGACATTACAGAATGAAAGGTGTCTTACCTGCCATCAGATCCCTCCAGACAGGTGAAAAGCTTCGCAGATATTCCACTACTTCCTTCACCGATTGAATGATGTAGTCGACTTCCTCCTCTGTGATGTCTTCACCGAGACTCAGGCGGAGCGATCCGTGGGCCACATCGTGGACGCGGCCGATGGCCAGAAGCACGTGGCTGGGGTCAAGTGATCCCGAAGTACAGGCACTGCCGGAGGAAGCGCTGATCCCCTTGTCGTCCAGAAGGAGCAGGAGGGATTCTCCCTCGATCCCCTCGAAACAGAAATTGGCGTTTCCGGGCAGGCGCCTGTGCGCATCACCATTGAGGGCGGAGTGAGGGATCTCGAGAAGTCCCCGAATCAGACGATCCCGCAGCGCTGTCTGGTGTGCTGCGTTCTCTCCCATATGATCAGCCGCCTCTTTCAGTGCAGCTGCCATTGACATGATTCCGGGGACATTCTCCGTCCCGGCACGCTTCCCCTTCTCCTGTGCACCGCCCTCGATCAGGTTCGTGAGAGCGATCCCCTTCCTGGCATATAGAAAACCGACGCCTTTGGGACCGTGAAATTTATGTGCCGAAGCAGAGAGCATATCGATCTGCATCTCTTTCACATTGATCGGCAGGTGTCCTACAGCCTGCACTGCATCCGTGTGGAAAATCACGCCATGCCTTTTGCAGATCTCCCCGATCTCTCTGATGGGCTGAATTGTACCGATCTCATTGTTGGCAGTCATAATTGTCACCAGGCAGGTGTCCTCGCGGATCGCCGCCTCCAGCTCTGCAGGTACGATCAGGCCGTCTTCATGAACCGGCAGGAGGGTAACTTCAAAACCTTCTTTTTCCAGACGGTTCAGCGTATGGAGTATGGCATGATGCTCAAAAGCAGAAGAAATGATGTGCTTTTTGCCCTTTCTCGCCCCTATAGCCGCCGCTGAACGCAGGGCCTGGTTGTCAGCCTCACTTCCTCCGGAAGTAAAGAGGATTTCCCCGGGATCTGCATTGATCACTGCAGCGACCTGCTCACGTGCACGGTCGAGCGCTTCTTTGGCTTCCTGCCCGATGGAATAAAGGCTGGATGGATTCCCGTATACGTTCTCCATATAAGGAATCATTGCTTCAATTGCTGTCCTGCTCATTCTTGTCGTTGCCGCATTATCCGCATATATCTTCATGATTTTTCTCCATGATAATCTGTTAATCGTTCTGTATATCTCCTGTTTCCTGACTGACTGGTGTGATTATAAATCTATTTACCCACCGTGTCAATAGGTTAATATTATAAAAACCAAATCCTCTCTTTGCCGGAAAAAAATACTCCCGGGCCCTTATTTAACTCTTGTATCACCCATTTACCTATCGTATAATAGTATATATTTTGAGCAATATACCCGGATCATTCTATAAAAATATAAAAAGGAGGCTGACACATTGATCTCAACGAAAGGGCGCTATGCACTACGTGTCATGATTGATCTTGCAGAGCACAATAACGGGAATTATATTCCCTTAAAAGACGTGGCGCAGAGACAGGGAATCTCAAAGAAATACCTGGAAATTATTGTTAAAGATCTGGTGAAAGGCGGACTTGTCAGCGGTGCCAGCGGCAAGGGCGGAGGGTACAGACTGTGCCGCACACCCGAGGAATACAGCGTGGGAGAAATCCTGAATCTTACGGAGAGCGCCTCCCTGACAACAGTTGCATGCCTTGCCGAGAGTGCACAGGAATGCCCCCGGGCGGCAGCCTGCCAGACTCTTCCTCTCTGGGCGGAATACGATAAAATGACACATGACTTCTTTTACGGGAAAAAGCTCAGTATGCTGATCAGGACTGACGGAGAGGGATAATCAGGTGCCCGTTTTTGCAGTTTGTATGAAAAAGACACCCGGCAGCAAGTGCCGGGTGTCTTTTTCATAATATGAATGAGTTTGAGTTTTTTACAGATTATCTGCTTAGCTGCTGCCGGATGCGGTCGTTTTGACAGTCGACGGCAGCTTCTGCTTTTACATTCACAGTAACATCCCTGCTGCAGCAGATAATCTATGAATTCATAATTATGTCACAGGAGAATTAGTCCCAGAGCTTCTTGTACAGGTCGATCAGCTCTTCCTTGGTGGGCTGATGCCATGTGTTCTGAGGGCTGCCGCTGGTCAGAGCATCGTCTGCCATCTTCTCGAGGTTTGCGAAGAACTCCTCTTTGTTGATGCCGAACTGCTCGGGAGTGGGGATACCCATCTCGTCGACCATGGACATAACCTTAGCCATGAACTTCTCAGCTGCGGTCTTGTCATCATCAGTGTCTGCTGCAACGCCGATGGCCTTGCCCAGATCTGCGAAACGAGGATAGCAGCCGGTAATCATGAAGGGCAGGCAGACCTTGATCAGCATAGCGTTGGATGTGCCGTGAGGAACATGGAACAGAGCGCCGATGGGACGGCTCATGCCGTGGATGATGGTAACGGAAGCGTTTGTGAACGCAATACCTGCCTCGAGAGCAGCGATGGACATCTGAGCCCTTGCTTCCACGTTCTTGCCATCATGATAGCAAGTGGAAAGGTTTGCAACGATACGCTTGACAGCAGAAAGTGCGAAGGTATCTGTCAGCGGCTGTGCCAGTCTGGAGGTATAAGCTTCCATGCAGTGGCAGAGGGCGTCAAGGCCGGTGTTGGCGGTAACAGAAGGCGGAGCAGTCATGGTGAACTGAGGATCAACGACTGCTACGGGAGGAACAATGCTGGGTCCGAACAGCATCATCTTTACCTTGTTCACAGTGTCAGCGATGATGGTGACTCTGGTTGCCTCGGAGCCGGTGCCTGCTGTTGTGGGGATTGCGACCATGGGAGCCACGTCCTCTTCAATGCTGCGGCCCATGTAGTCTGTGATCGCGCCGCCGCCTGCAGCCACGACTGCGCAGGCCTTCATGGTATCGATGCAGCTGCCGCCGCCGAGAGCGATCATGTAATCGCAGCCTTCAGCCTTGTACATTTCCACTGCAGCCTCAACCATCTTGTCGGTGGGCTCGCCGGTGATATCGGAGAAAACAGCGTAAGGAGCATTGTTGCTCTTGAGCATGTCCTCAACCTTTGCTACGTTGCCGAACTTGATCATGAAGGGATCAGTCACGATGAGAGCCTTCTTGCCAAGCGCACAGATGGAAGGGCCTGCCTTAGTCAGAGCACCTTCTCCGGTGAAAATCTGATGAGGAACCAATAATACGTTTGCCATTCTGTAAGTCCTTTCCGGGGAGCTGCAACGTCCCCTCACTTCTTGCTATATCCCTTTTTGCTCAGGCCCGCGGTCATGGATGACATGCAGCCATGTCCATGTACAACGGGCCATGAACAATATTTTAAAATTAAAGATTAAAGACCTGTGTGCTCTGCGATGTACTTTCTTGCCTTCAGAGCATACTCGAACGGATTCGCCAGAGCGGGATCCTGCTCAGCTTCGACAACAACCCAGCCCTTGTAGCCGGAATCCTGGATGATCTGGAAGATGGGCTCGAAGTCGACATCGCCGTCGCCGGGAACAGTGAATGTGCCCTTGCGGACGCCTTCAAGGAAGCTCCACTTGTTTGCACGAGCCTCAGCTACGACGCTGCGGCGAAGGTCCTTGAGGTGGATGTGGCGTGTGCGGTCAATATATTTGCCCAGAACCTTGATGGGGTCGATGTCTGCATAAGAGCAGTGGCCGCTGTCGAAGAGAAGGAATACATAGTTGGGATCTACCATATCCATGAAGCGGTCGATCTCTTCCTCTGTCTGGACAACAGTGCCCATGTGATGATGGAATGTAAGAGTCATATCCATTTCCTTAGCAACCTTACCCAGTTTGCTGAGACCGGTGGTCAGAGTCTCCCACTCGTCGTCGTTCATGACATACTTGCCTTCCAGGATGGGCTGGGGCTTGCCCTGGATGCTGTAGCTCTGCTCGGAAGCGCCGATGACGCGGGCGCCTACATAGTGCAGGAAATCACACTGTTTGACAAACTCTTTCTCGACTTCCTCATAGGGCTTTGTCAGCAGGAAGGAAGAGAACCACTGGTTGCAGATGACCATGTCACGAAGGTCAAGAGCTTTCTTCAGCTCGTACTTGTCTGTGGGATAGTGGCCGCCGACTTCGCTGCCCTTGAAGCCTGCGAGAGCCATCTCACTGATGGTCTGCTGGAAGGTATTCTCTGCGCCAAGCTCAGGCATATCGTCGTTTGTCCAGCCGATCGGAGCGATTCCCAGTTTTACCAGATCTTTATTAAGAGTTGCCATGCTTTATCCTTTCCGGGGTCTTAGTACCCTCCCCATTAATTATCGTACATGTCATTTGTTAACGTATGCCGGATTTAAACCCCCGTTTAATCCGGCCCGCCGGAATGAAATTTTTACCAGGGCTGGTTGACAATCTTTGCGTCGTGCAGCCATACATAAGCATCATCTTCGCAGCGGTCAGTCTGCAGCCAGGGATTTCCGGGCAGATGACGGATCATCCAGCAGGTATACATCAGATAGCCGGGTGCAGCTGACTGAGGATGAAGCCTTCCGCCGGGAATAGCGGAGAAGCTGTTGTCAACGCTCTTGAAAACATCGTCGCCGACGAAGCTGGCGCCGAAGCCTTCAGGGCGGTCAAATTTGAAGTAGTAGAGCTCGGGCTGAGGATGTCTGTGAGGAAGATATCCGGACCAGTTGCCGCGGTCATTCATAACTTCGCCGAGAACCATGTTGGACTCAGGGCAGATGTCATGATCAAAGATGGTGTTGACCTGACGGTTTGCGGTGTCGCCGAATTTGCCCTTTGCGCCGGAGTATGCCCAGGGAGCATCCTCGGGAGCGTACAGACGGGAAGCGAAATCCTTCTCGTTCTGTGTGCACTGAACAAGGATCTCTGCACCCTTCACTGCTGTGACAGTGATCTGCTTGCCGCCGGAGACATGAAGTGCCCAGGGGCCTTCTGTGAAGACGTCTTTTCTGGAGACAGTCTTCTCGCCTTCCGCCCACTTAAAGGTGATCTCACCGGAAAGAAGCAGGACTGCGATTTCTTCGCCTTCTCTGCAGAACTCTCTTGTGCTGCCTGCAGCCATACGATAGAGACGGACATCCATCAGCATGTCGCGATATTCGTTGTCATAAGTGGAAAGAATCTCCTCGCCATTCTCGTCGAATGTGGGATATCCGAATAATTTCTTTTCTACCATATTGAGTTTAACCTCTTTCATTTATATAGGCATTATTCAGGCCGGTCATATTGTATAACCGGTCTGGAGACAGCGGGAGGTAAGCCTGTTGCCAGATTCCCTTCCGCTGTCTGCCATTTAATTACTCATTCATGGGTTTTAACCCTGGATATCAATACTTCCTTGCCTCAGCTCTGCGGTCAAGAACTTCCTGAGCTGCCTCACGGACGCTCTCGCTGTCGGAGACCATAGCCATACCGACGTTCCACCATGCGCCATAGCCGTCAGTCATGGTCTTCGGAACAACCTTGAGGTCAAACAGGCAGGCAACAGTCTGCTTCCTGGAGTCGATGATTGCATCGCGCAGCTCCTCGACGCTCTTGCAGGAGTAGGTCTTCATGCCGTAAGCTTCGCCGATCTTGGTGTAATCTGTGGGAACCAGATCTCCGCAAGGCTTCTTGCCGTCGGTGTAACGGAACTCTGTAGCGATGGAGCCGATACCGTGGGTCATCTCCAGATTGTTGATGCAGCCGAATCCGCAGTTGTCGAAGACCAGGATGTTGGTCTTGCGGCGCTCCTGCATGATGGTGCCGAGCTCGGAGTTGAGCATCTGGAAGCCGGAGTCACCGATGCAGGTGTACTCTTCGACATCGGGCTCAGCCATCTTTACGCCGAGGGATGCGCCGACTTCGTAACCCATGCAGCTGTAGCCATACTCTACATGGTAGCCGCCGCGCTTGTCGGTCTTCCATACACGCTGCATGCAGCTGGGAAGGGAACCGCCGGCAGTGATGATGATGTCATCGGGACCCATGCAGGCACGCAGGGTAGCAAGCGCTGCGGTCTGGGTAAGGGATGTGCCGTACATACGGACGAATTCCGGAACAGTCCTGGGATCTCTGGGCTTGATGATGGGCTCGAAGTCCTCGCCTGTGCAGATGATGCCGCCGAGGCGCTCAAGCTCTGCATCCCACTCAGCCTTGGCATCAGCGATCTCGTTAGTGTATGCACTCTTGTAACCCTTAGCGCGAAGGATCTCAGCCAGAGCAGCGACAGTAACCTTGGCATCGCCGACAGCCTTGACAGCGTCGAACTTATATGCATGATAACGGCTGTTGTTGATGGAGACAAAGCGGACGCCTTCCTTCTGGAAGAGCCACTTGGAGCTGGTGGTGAAGTCACTCATTCTGGTGCCGATTGCGATGATGCAGTCAGCATCCTTTGCCAGCTTGTTGGAAGCGGATGTGCCGGTGACTCCGATACCGCCGAGGCAGTAAGGATGGCTGGACTTGCAGGCGCTCTTTCCGCCCTGGGACTCGCCGAAGGGGATGCCGAACTCTTCGCAGAAGTTCTCGACCACTTCACCTGCCAGAGAGTAGCGGACGCCGCCGCCGACAATGACCAGGGGCTTCTTGGAAGCAAGGATTTCAGCCGCAACATCTTCCAGCTCTTCCTGTACAGCTACAGGACGGGTAATGCGGTGAACTCTCTTCTTGAAGAAGCTCTCGGGATAGTCATAGTACTCACCCTCAACATCCTGAGGAAGGCCGATGGAAACTGCACCGGTCTCGGCGGGATCTGTGAGGACGCGCATAGCATTGATCATAGCGCTCATGAGCTGCTCGGGCCTCTGGATGCGGTCCCAGTATTTGACTACGGGCTTGAAAGCATCGTTTGTGGTCGTTGCAAGGCTGTTGGACTGCTCGAGCTGCTGCAGAACGGGATCGGGCTGTCTGGAAGCGAATGTATCTGCAGGGAATACCAGCAGAGGAATGTTGTTAACGGTAGCTGTTGCGCATGCAACAACCATGTTTGCGGAGCCGGGGCCTACGGAAGCTGCGCAGGGGATGATCTTCTTACGATCGCTCTGCTTTGCGAAAGCAGTTGCAGCGTGGCACATACCCTGTTCATTACGGCCCTGCATTACGTGAATGCTGCCGGGATTGCGGTCAAGAGCCTCGCCGAGGCCGACTGCGATTCCGTGTCCGAAGATTGTGAAGAAGTCATTGACGAACTTGGTCTCTTCACCATCCATAAGAACATACTGATTGTCAAGGAACTTGACGATAGCCTGAGCAGTTGTCAGTCTGAGAGTTTTTTCCATATAACACCTCACCATACCTGGATTTTACAAAGCAGCCTGCCGTGCCGGTTGCACGGCAGGCTGCGGTTCATTTTATATAGTAGTTATTTTCACCGTTTTAAGATTATACGATCATGTAGCCGCGGATCAGCTGGACAAGGCTGTCATAGCCGCCCAGGAACTGCTTCATGGTTGCAAGGAATGCACCGTAGTGCTGGAACTCTTCGGGCTTAAGTCCGTCGGGCTCATATGCCTGGATGAACTCAGGGATCTGCTTGAGGCAGTTGAGATAGAACTCATCAACGGGCTTGTCCATGTTGTTCTCGATCTTCATCCAATCGCAGTTAGCGAACTTTCTCTGCCAGTCAGAGGTGATGGTGAAAATGATGTCGCCGCCGAGGAAATCAACATAGTGATGATAGTTTCTGTAAGCAGCGGTCAGCAGAGTTGTGCGGAAGCCTCTCTCTTTGTAAACCTTGTAAGCGTTCTTCATAACTGCTACGCCTGCGAGATCAAGAGCCTCAGCGGGAATGCACATATCACTTGCCTTGACAACGTTCTTGAGGTAGTCATCGGTACGGCCGATCATGATGGTGCAGACGGGGTGCATCCAGGAAGTATCAAGGCCTTCAGCCTCTCTTCTCTTGAGACCGCGCTCAACTGCCTCACCGACTGCGACTGCCTGTGCGCAGGTGAAGGAAACGGTAGCATTGATGGAGATTCCGCGATAGGTCAGCTCTTCGAAAGCCTCGACGCCGGCTTTGCTGGTAGGAGCCTTGATCTGGCTGTTGGGAACCAGAGCTGCAAGCTTGCAGGCCTGCTCGACCATGAGGTCTTTGTTGCAGTAATACTTAGCATTGGTCTGGAAGGAAATGCGGCCCTTCTGACCATGAGAAGCTTCGAACATAGGAAGAAGGAGTTTGGAAGCCTTTGTACCGAGTTTGCCGATGATATCCCATGCAACATCGTCTTCTGTCCATGTAGGATTGTCAGCGATTACCTGCTTGATGGTGTCTTCCCAATCCGGAAGCTCTTTCTTCAGAACGTTACCAACGATAACAGGGTTGGTTGTTGCACCGGAGCCGCCGTTCTCGATCGCATAGGACAGCTCTTTGCAGCTGCAGGAGTCATTCCAGAACTCGGTCTGCGGGAAGGTTGCAACCATTTCGTTTAACTTAGACATCTTTTACCCCTCTCTTTCTTGAAAAGAAAATTTATAGTGTTTACATTTTATGTTGTGGATTATGCACACCCCGCACGCTTGCTGTTGCGTGCGTTCTGCGTGCTTAATCATCTCTCTTTGTGCTTTTAGAATAGCACGCACACCGGTTGCGTGCAAGCACTTTTTCACTTTTCTTTTTACTTTCTCCAAAATGCACAATTTGGCATGTGCTTGTTTGTGCATTTTTCAAGAGAAAAATCCTTTGTACCGGCAGCTGCCGTCATTGGATCTGCAGTCATCCCCTGATTCCGTCCAAAAGTAGCTGAGATACAGGTTTTAAAAGCCTCTCATGGAATAGTACGGAAGTATTTTTTCAGGTAACGGAAGCATTATTTAACGATTATTTCTGCTCTGTTTTTCCGTCTTCGCGTGCAGTCCGAAATCATGTTGTTTTTCGCAGGCATTTTGCATGCGTTCCGGCGCAAAACAGCTTTATTTTGCACGCACATTGCACGCGTTTCAAAGGACAAAAACACCCCCTGCCGTGAATGACGGGCATCCACAACAGAGGGTGATCTGCTGTAAAAGAATTAAACAGACCTGATCCAAATGCTGTGAATAATCATGTTTGAACCCAACCGGATTATGGTCTTATTTAATTATTAGCCTGTAATTATATGTGTTTCCGTATAATTACAATGGCCGGCACATTATGCCTCATTATGCCTCAATCTCGGAAAGCTTGACGGGTCTGCCTTCCTTGAGGGACTTCTTAGCCGCGATCGCGATACGGACGGGCTCAAGTCCGTCCTTGCCGCCTACGGGAACTTCCTTGTCATTGAGGACTGCATCCACGAATGCCTTCACCTCTGCGACGAACGCGTCATTGTAGCGCTCAAGGAAGAAGTATGTGGGCTTAGCGGACTCAACTGTCTCAGCAGTGCTGATGAAAGCTTCGTTCTCAAGATGGTTGTTGTCCTGGACAGCACCCTTCTCGCAGAGAACTTCGACGCGCTGGTCATAGCCGTAAGGAGCCTGGCGGCAGTTGTCGATGACGCCGATCGCGCCGTTCTCGAACTTCAGGGTAACGATCGCTGTGTCGACATCATCATACTCTGCATAGCCGGGATCGGTCAGGACTGCGCCTGTTGCGGAAACTTCCACAACATCGCTGCCGGACAGATAACGGACCATGTCGAAGTCATGGATCATCATGTCGGTGAAGATGCCGCCGGAGACTGCTACATAAGACATGGGCGGGCCAGCGGGATCGCGGGAGCAGACCTTGACGACATAGGGCTTGCCCAGCTTGCCGGAAGCGACTACATCACGGACTGCCTTGTGGCTTCTGTCGAAACGGCGGACGAAACCGACCTGCAGCTTGACACCGGCCTTGGCGACCTCTGCCAGAGCCTCGTTGATCTTTGCAACAGACAGATCGATGGGCTTCTCGCAGAAGATATGCTTGCCGGCCTGTGCTGCACGGATCATGAAATCAGCATGTGTGTTTGTGGAGGAGCAGATGAAAACTGCATCTACATCGTCAGCTTTGAAAACATCTTCAGGGTCCTTTGTGCATCTGGCAATGCCGATGCTCTTTGCCCACTCTTCCATCTTCTCATTCATGAAAGGATCCGCTACGACCACGACCTCAGCATCCGGAATAAAGTTCTGGATATTCGTGCCGTGCAGATTGCCGATACGTCCGCCGCCAAGAAGACCGATTCTTAATTTTTTACCCATATTATCCTCCTTCTAAAACACATTGTGTATGACAGTTATATATATATTATATACGTAATGCTGACATTCGTCCGACACTACGTTCTGTCCTGTTTTACATCCCCGCAGCCATATCGTCTACCGGAATCTGCAGACTGCATGCTTCTTCTCCGGAAGGAAAATTGAGAATGACCGGCCATCAAAAAGTTACCGGTAACGCTTTTGTCCCATCTTCCTTATATTATAGTATATATTATAGGCTTTTTTTGTATTTCGCGTCAACTATAGTCTTGCACAAACATTATTGATAACCATAAATCGTTTCCGCTTTTCCATTACTTCGCACACTATGTCAAAGGTGTATACAATAAGCTCTCTGCCTCTTCTGCGTACCGGCAAAAAAACAGCTGCAATTCAAATCGCATCATCAAAGTCGATCTGTAATTGCAGCTGTTGATTCACTAGAATAATCCGGTCATCCGCTGTCTCATCCCTTAATATTCATATCTGTCCGTCTGGATCAGGTGGTTATCATCAATACTCCGCCTTTCGACCGGCTCAATCCACTGCACATTAAATATATTGCAGACAATGATTACAACAGAGGATAAAGCCACTTATCATATTACTGGAATAATGCCGGGGTGTCAAGGATAACTGTGCAACTTCACGGAAAAATCTCTTTAAACCGCGTGCCCATTTATACAAATTGCACAATTTTCAATTGGCACACAATCTGTCATCCCGGACATTTATCATTATACAGCGAGTCACGCTTTGCACGCAACGATATTTGCGTGCACCTGCACGCGAATTGTATATTTACCGGGCAATCAAAGATTGTATTTTGTCTTGATAATAATATCTGTCAGAATCCGTTCGTCTTCCGGCTGCTGATTCTTCTGCAGAAGATCCGCAAGAATATGAGGCGGCCTGTAGCCCTGGACATATCCGTGCTGGTCGATGAGAAAATCCACAGTATCTTCGCGGAGCGCCCGTTCGTTCTTGGGTGTCTGGTCATATATGACCACATGCGGCCTGTCTGTGAGCCCCAGATCATCAAACGCCTTTCGGATTCCGGCCTGTCCGCCGGAGACAAGAAGGATTCCGTCCAGGTCCGGAACAGTGCGCATTGCATTGACTACAATTTTCTCTACCTCTGCAGCATCATCAAAGCTGCCCTGCACGCCGACGATTTCCAGCCCGGGACAGGATACTTTGATTTCTTCAACGAAACCGGCAACACGGGAACTGGCAACATGGTTTGTAAAATACCCGGTGATCACCAGAATTTTACCGCTTCCGCCGGTCATCATTTTCATCAGTCCGGCCGCAGTGCGTCCGCTCTTGTGATTGTCCATGCCGACAAAGCAGCTCCGCTTCGTTCCTACGATGTCGGAGTTGAAAGTCACCACCGGAATATTCTCATGTTCGATCAGGTCGTTGATTTTTTCGCGCACCCCCTCACAGTCCACAGGCATAAGGGCAAGTCCGTCAATCCCTTCTTTAATCAAATCGTTGATCGCATCCAGCTGTTCCTTCTCATCTACAGCCATACCTTCTTTCAGGATCACTTCCACGCCCCGGTCCTGCAGTTCCTCTGCAGCCTCATGGATTCCGCGGTTGATTTCCAGCATGAATGATGCTCCTGCCAGTTGTGTCACAATACCGATCCTGCAGGTCTTTCTCCTGCTCCCTGTCTTTCTCGGCTTTTTAACATATCCCATTTCCAGAGCTGTTCTGCGGATTTTCTCCGCAACTTCCGGATCCACTCTTCCCCTGTTATTAAGAGCACGATCCACAGTACCCCTGGATACGCCTGTTGCCTCGGCAATCTGCTGAACTGTCACTGCCACTATTACACCCCCCTATAAGTTCAAGGCTCAACTGCGAGTCTTGCGTCCATGCACAGCCCTCCTATCACACGCCGTACATGCACACATTTTTGCGTGCTTTTTGCTTATTTTTGCTCATTATACACGATTGGCACGCATTGCACAAGAACCGGAAAATCAGCGGTACCGGTATCCTTGAAAAATATTTGATATTTCCATGCTGCGAACTATCATCCGGAAGTTCAAATCACGCAGATCAGATCCCGACACGGCATCCATGAGCAGTTTTTTGGACTGCAAAAAGGCTGCACGTACAGGGATTCGTGCAGCCTTTTTTAAAGAGGGTAACAATTAATGGTATTGTCTTAATGATGTATCAGAGGACAGCTTTCACTGCCTCCATTTGCATGATCTGCCTGCTTATGCCTCGATCTCGGAAAGCTTGACGGGTCTGCCTTCCTTGAGGGACTTCTTGGCCGCGATCGCGATACGGACGGGCTCAAGTCCGTCCTTGCCGCCTACGGGAACTTCCTTGTCATTGAGGACTGCATCCACGAATGCCTTCACCTCTGCGACGAACGCGTCATTGTAGCGCTCAAGGAAGAAGTATGTGGGCTTAGCGGACTCAACTGTCTCAGCAGTGCTGATGAAAGCTTCGTTCTCAAGATGGTTGTTGTCCTGGACAGCACCCTTCTCGCAGAGAACTTCGACGCGCTGGTCATAGCCGTAAGGAGCCTGGCGGCAGTTGTCGATGACGCCGATCGCGCCGTTCTCGAACTTCAGGGTAACGATCGCTGTGTCGACATCATCATACTCTGCATAGCCGGGATCGGTCAGGACTGCGCCTGTTGCGGAAACTTCCACAACATCGCTGCCGGACAGATAACGGACCATGTCGAAGTCATGGATCATCATGTCGGTGAAGATGCCGCCGGAGACTGCTACATAAGACATGGGCGGGCCAGCGGGATCGCGGGAGCAGACCTTGACGACATAGGGCTTGCCCAGCTTGCCGGAAGCGACTACATCACGGACTGCCTTGTGGCTTCTGTCGAAACGGCGGACGAAACCGACCTGCAGCTTGACACCGGCCTTGGCGACCTCTGCCAGAGCCTCGTTGATCTTTGCAACAGACAGATCGATGGGCTTCTCGCAGAAGATATGCTTGCCGGCCTGTGCTGCACGGATCATGAAATCAGCATGTGTGTTTGTGGAGGAGCAGATGAAAACTGCATCTACATCGTCAGCTTTGAAAACATCTTCAGGGTCCTTTGTGCATCTGGCAATGCCGATGCTCTTTGCCCACTCTTCCATCTTCTCATTCATGAAAGGATCCGCTACGA
>CAMKEX010000008.1 GCA_946411695.1 uncultured Lachnospiraceae bacterium | reverse complement strand
ACGGTTACCGGCGCAGCTGCGGGTGTCTGAGCCGGCCGCCGATCAAGGACTGGGTGGGCAAGCAGTTTGGAGAACTGACCGTCATCGCTTATGATGGCAGGCGGGACAAAAAGCATTACTGGAAGTGCAGGTGCAGCTGCGGCAAGGAGACCAGCGTCTGTCAGTCCAGCCTCATGAGCGGACATACCACCAGCTGCGGTTGCCGCAATACGCCCTTTGCCGCAAAACATTTTGTCGAGGGGACCTGTGTGGAGAACATCCGCAGCAGGCGGGTTGCCAAAAACAATACAACCGGCGTGCGGGGGGTTTACAAATCCGAGCGGAGCGGCAAGTGGTGTGCCCAGATCACCTTCCAGGGTAAAACCCGTTATCTGGGCAGCTTTTCTACATTAGAAGAGGCTGCCGAGGCCCGGAAAAAAGGCGAGCAGCTCTTTGATGAGTTCCTTGCCCGCTATGACATGGCTCATGCGGATCAAAAGAACGGGAAGATTCCGCAGGAAGAGATCCGTTCCCAGACCAAACATATCGTACAGGTGCTGCATTCGGATTCGGATGCCAGAAAACTCTCCGTATGAGTAAATATTGGGCATATTAACGTTTTTACGTATTTATTTATATAGACAAAATCACATGGAATAAACATTGTTCAAAATCCCATGATTGTATATAATGTACGTGCTCGAATATAACACATATATTGTGTATATAGCACTGCAATAACGCAGAATTGCTTGTATTATATCTTCCAGTTAATAGCAAGATGCCGGAAGAACGTGAGCCCGGAACAGGGCTATACCGCAAAACGTACATTTATACTGCCTTCAGCTCTTCATGAGGAGGGTATCATGGAACACTATATCGATGGACAGACTGTGACGTTTTTTTCGGAAAGACTGATGGAGCTCGAGAGGAGCTCCCTCACCATCAGCAAATATATCAGGGATGTTACGACTTTCAGGAGATGGCTGGGTGACAACGGAACTGTTGACAAGAACAGGGTGATCCGTTTCAAACAGATGCTGCGGGAAAAATACCGGCTGAGCAGTGCAAACTCCATGCTCTCGGCTCTCAACAAATTTTTCCAGTTGCTGGGATGGGATGACTGCTATGTCAGGACCTTCAAGACACAGCGCGCTTCCTTCCGCAATGAGGAGCGGGAGCTGTCCATGGAGGAATACAAGAGACTGCTGAAGGCGGCCAGGGACAAGGGAGACATGCAGATCCACCGTATCATGGAGACCATCGCATCGACGGGGATCCGTATCAGCGAGCTGCCTTTTATCACTGTTGCGTCACTTAACACCAGGCGTGCCCTTGTATCTCTGAAAGGAAAGACCAGGCAGGTCCTCATCCCTGCTAAGCTCTGCAAAAAGCTTCGTCAGTACTGCAAGGAACGGAAAATCCTGTCAGGCAGCATCTTTATCACCAGAACCGGACGGCCTCTTGACCGCAGCAACATCCTTCACCGGATGAAAGCATTGAGCTCGGCAGCGCAGGTTGAGAGGAGCAAGATCTTCCCGCACAACCTGCGGCATTTTTTTGCTGTCAATTACTACAGGACAGAAAAGGACATTGTCCGCCTTGCAGACCTGCTCGGACATACCAGTATTAATACAACAAGGATCTATACACTGATCAGCTGTGAAAGCCAGCTGGATATTTTGGATAAAGTAGAAAACAGCCTGGATGCAGTATAGCGCCTTTGCTCTATACACAGAAAGGGATTTTGAACAAAAAAAATACCCCATAATAACTATTATGCGGTAGTTCAAAACTCTTTCATCAGTATACCTGTCAATTTCCGGCTGACCGATGTCGCTAAAACAAATTTTGTAGAGTCTTTGCTGAGTCATTAATGGTGTAATTGATATCAAAAAAGGCACAGACACGCAATCTATTTACAATTCTCGTATCATGAGCCAATTATAAAGCCCTTCGTGTCACAATAACCGTCAAAACGAATGGCCTCAACAGAAAATATCAGATTTTTTGCGGTTTTTCAATACGCCGCAGTTATTTTTGTGCCCGATCAGGGCTTTTTTTATTGCTTCAAATTTATTTTGCACGTTTTTGAGAAGCTCTCTTTACTGCATAAACGTATTTTCCTGTCTTTTCGTGCAGCCCCCTCACTTCCTTTACCACATAATCTTTCCTAATGTTTTCTAATGTTTTCTCATGAAAGCTGCCTATACTCCGCTTTTACCGCATAATCTCTTCTCATGTTTTCTCACGAAAGCTGCTTATACTCCATTTTTACCACATAATCACAATTTGTATAAACCTCATCTGATCTCCAGGGGGGCTTTCAGTCTGTTATTACCTCATAATCCGGAACATGACAAATAGTCCCCGCCTTTCTGTCTCCCGCTGCCTCTGCGCGGCTTCGGGCCGGAACGATGATTCATCAACTCTATAGTGGGGATGTCATCTGCCTATTAAAAAAGCGGATGATCAGAAAAATCTCTTCCTCTGGCTACATGAAAACACTGTGTTACAAGCAAAAATGAAGGTATTGGTCTACTGCATAATAGTTATTTTGCGGTAAAAGCTAAAACTCTTCCGGATTTTCAAACTGCCAGAGGACCATACGACTGTCCCAGTTTTGCGTGACTGTGGGATCAACCACAGGTTTGAGAGAAAAGGAAGTGATTGATCAGAGAGAAAGCAGGGGAATTGAAGTATTCGGATTATTTCAAGAAGAAGAGAATCAGAGAGAACAGAAAAAGGATTGTTTCCGCGATCGCGGCCATCGTCGTATTTGTTACGACTTATAGCCTGATACTTCCTGCCATCACGCTGGATGTATCCAGAGCCGGACGTGAGCCGGGCGTAGCTTTTGAACAGATGCAGTTCAGGGCAACTGCTTCTGCGGCATCAGTGACCGCGGTGGACAGCGCTGCGGAAGAAGTGCAGGTGGAGGAAGATTCGGCCGAAGAACCTACAGAGGAAGAGACTGTTGAGGAAGACACCATAGGGGACTCTGAAGGGAAATCTTCGGCCGCTTCTGACAATCAGGAGCAGGAAGAGGCTGCTGCAGTGTCAGAGCGGGAGGAAGATCAGGAAACTCCGGCCGAATCTGATCCGGAAGAAGAACCGGCTGCAGAGACCAGAGAAACCGAAGAAATTCGGGGAGACGAAGGTTCTGGCAGCAAGACTGATGCGGCTTCTTCTTCCATGTCTGAATCCTCCCATGCACAGACTGCGGATCCTCAGAAGGAGACGGACCGGTCTACGGCTGACCAGGCTGCGGTTGACCGGTCCGGTGCCGGGATGACAGATGATGCTTCTGCTGCTTCTGAAGAAACGTCTCCTGAGTTCCAAATCCCTGCTCTCGATGCCATTGACTTCGATGACATCCTCACAGGTGAGACGGCCTTCTATTACTATCATCCTGAGAATACGGATGAAGCTGAGAGCCTCTCTTCCGATTCCATTGATGACTGGAAGAAGGCCGGTTCTGATACTGTCCTTGCTCCGCAAGATTTCCTGCGCGTCTATCTCTCTTATGAGATTCCCGCGGGTGCTCTCAACGAGACCAACGCAGAAGTGCGATACAGACTTCCTGACGTACTGCAGCTGAGCGACCGGCAGATTCAGACCATCAACGGATATGAGAACGGTATCGCCGCATCCAAATCCGGCAGCGAGCACGACAAATATCTCGGCGCGGAAGCCATCGAAGGCAGCCGCACTCCCGACGAGAAGGCGGGCGACGAGTATATCTCCGCGACCGTCAAGGTTGAGAAGACCAACGATGACAGACAGGAGCTTGTCTTCACCTTCATCCCCTACACCATCGAGAAGAACCAGATCTCCTATGATGCGACAGGAAAACTGACTTCGGAAGGAAGGAATGTTAAAGGTTTCTTCACCTTTGACCTGACAACCTCTCAGATCGACTTTGAGAATACGGAAAAAGAGACCGTAGAGAAAGAAGACGGCACAACAGAAGAGATCCAGTACAGCGAAGCGGATGTTGTTTTCGTAAAAGAGAACAATGACAAGAATATTGACGAGATCAGCAGCACACTTACCATGGCTGTACCTGTCGAGAAAGACGAGCCGCAGGAACAGGAGCAGAAGACCCTGATCAGCAAGGGCGCGAACAATGACTATACTGTCACCGTGTCCTATACCGATGACGCACAGATCCCGGATAACGCAGAACTTGCAGTCCGTGAGATTGAAAAAGATACCGACGAATACGCATCCTACCTCGAGCAGGCAAAGGGTGCTGTTGACGAGAACAAATCTGTCAACGAGGCGAGATTCTTTGACATTACTATCGTGGCTGACGGCGAGAAGATCGAACCTCAGGCTCCGGTAAACGTACAGATCACCTTTACAGGCATCGAGCAGACCAACTCAGATGATACACAGCTTCTCCACTATAAAGACGATAAAGAGGTTGAGGTCATGGATCAGGCTGAGTTCAGTAAGTCTGAAGAGCCTGAGAACGAGACAAAGGCGGTTGACACCGTCCAGTTCGAGACGGACGGATTCTCTGTGTACGGTATTGTCGGCACAGGGACAATAACAGTACCGTTTGTGGCAGGTGACGGACGTACATACGAAGTGACTGTCACATACGGAGAGGATGCGGGAATCCCTGCGGGATCTACGCTGGCAGTTTCAGAGCTGCGCGAAGAAAGTGAAGAATATCAGAATTATCTGGAGCAGACTGCTGATGCGGTCGGAACAGCCGCTGATGCTCTCAATTATATAAAAATCCTCGATATATCCATTATGAACGGGGAAGAAAAGGTTGTCATTCAGGCACCGGTGGATGTGCAGATCAAATTGCTTGATAAAGATCATGCAGAAGGCAGCGCAGGGGAGAAGACAAAGGTAGTTCATTTCGGTGAAAGTGAAACAGAAGTTATCAATCCGGATCTGAACGGGAAAACTGTGAATTTTGAGGCTGCAGGGTTTTCTTATTACGCAGTGACGACATATGGCGCAACATCAGATCTTGCCGGGAAATCCTATGCGATTGTCTGGGTGAAAACAGTACCTACTGAATCAGATCGACGCAGAAAAAATCATAATTACTATAGGGGACGCGCCTTAGCAACAGATGCGTGGAATAACAACACGACGAGACTTGACGGAGTAACCGTAACTGTTGAAACACATGAAAGCGGAAGGAATCTTGTCACCGGCGACACAGCACCGATTGTAGAGTGGAAATTTGAATCTGCAGAAGCGCCGGATACATATTATATTAAAGCGCCGAATGGACGGTATTTAAATCTGAAGGACGATGACAGCCTGGAGCTTTCAGATACGAAGCAGGCGCTTACTGTCACTGCAGGAACCGGTGATTATGAGGGAAAAGTAAGAATATCCCACGGTGCCCGCAGGGTGCAGTCGAGTATGGATGCCGCTACGACAGCCGCCGTAAACGATAATCAATACTTCTATAATGGAGACTCAAATGAGGCTGGTCAGGTATATTTGACTTTATGTGAAGTGGATGAATTCTCAATTGGAAGTCAGGAATACAGCGGTGAAAAAATCAGTGTACAGAATCTTGAAGATCGTAAAAAATATCTGATTTACAGAACCATCTATAACGAAACGAGGAACAAGTACGAGGAGTGGATTATCGACGGAAATGGTAATCCTGTCCGGGCATATGATCAGGGTGACTCACTGTCTCTATATAGTGACATATCTCCGATGTGGACGGTGGATATACTCAAGGATGCCGGCGGACAACCCACAGGATACTATATCTTCCGGAATGAAGCGACGGGAATGATTCTGCATCCTTTGGCGGACGGAACACTTGTCAGGGAATATGATGCTGCGACGTCTCCGGCCACAGACGGTGTTTCCCTGAAAGGCAGAGAAGGAGGCGCGTACACCTCTACAATTGAATACTGGGATGAGTCGGCAATGACTTATTATGGCTATCGGTTTACAACAGAAGATGGTGTAGTGGATCTTAAGACAGGTACGGGAGATCATTCACAGGCGCTCTCATTTGCAAAAGAAAAGACATCGGAGCCAGGTCTGCATGAGGTGGCAACGGTAGACAGTAAAGCGGCCGGCGTCACCATACATATGTTCGATTATAACAATAGAGATGAAATCAAAAGTGTTACAGGGAGTGACGAATATGGTGTGGGTTGGCTGCCTCCCTCTCATGTTGAGTCAAAGCTGGCAGGCGGGTATCCCGTATTTACAAATGGAAACAGCGGATCTGTTCTGTTTGCGCCTGACAATGACTATTGCAAAGGGGACGGAAATCATCTGTTCCTCGAGAGTGTGTTCAACGCCACAGGTTATTATGAATACAGCGCCTTTAACAATTTTGCGCACTACAATGATAATGGTACATTTACGGTTTATCAGGAAACCGGTACGCCTGACACAGATACGGAACGTTTCTTTTTCAGGCGGGGAAACTTCTTACCGTTTAATGAGCTGGATCCGAAAAAAAAGCAGACACAAAATCTATATGCCGGCGATGGGACAATACTTGACTATGAGAACCCGGATTATGGGAGTACTTTGTATGGCATAAAAGGCTCCACCAACTACTTTTTCGGTATGAGCATGGAATTCAATTTCCTGATACCGAAAGATGGTTATGATAACGGCAATCCATTGGTATATGAGTTCAATGGTGACGATGATCTGTGGATTTTTGTTGATGACGTACTGATTCTGGATATCGGCGGCGTTCACGATGCATTTCCGGGTACAATCAATTTTGCAACAGGAGATATCACCGGCGGTCATGGCGGTGCAGGCGGTGCCAGAACGATCAAACAATGCTTCCAGAATGCAGGTGTATTCCCTGATGGCAAACCATGGGATGGCACCAAAGTAGATCAGTATTTTAAAGGAGATACGTTTATAAGCTACGGCAGTCACAAGTTCAACATGTTCTATATGGAGCATGGAGAAGGTGCATCAAATCTGCAGACAAGATTCAACCTTCCGGTTATTGAAAGAGGAAATGTGACGGTTGAAAAGCAGCTGGATCACACATCTCAGGTTGATTATGCGAACGTTTCATTTGCATACCAGGCGTTTGCCAAAGATGCACATGGGGATTATCAGCCGCTGACTTCTGCTGTTTATGAAGGAACGAATACACCAGTCGTCTTCCATAATGATGTGAAATTCTTCGGGCATGATACGGACTATGACAATGTGTTCTATCTCAAACCGGGAGAAGCAGCTGTATTCTCGAATATGATCGAAGATGAACTGTACTATGTTCAGGAGCTTGGGATTGACGATAAATACTACGACCAGATCTTTGTAAATGATGTTCGGATTGTTGGCGAACAGGTTATTAAAGTGGACGGCATTTACAAATCAACGGAAGCGACAGCAAGAAGCCGCGCCAAAGTAACATTTACAAACCACTGTGACGATCGAAATACCAATGAACTGCGGATAACGAAACGGCTGGCGGATCCATCGGAGAATAATGGCGACACTTTCGAATTCCGGGTAATGCTGGAGAATGCATCCGGGGTACTCTCTGATTACTATCAGGGTACGTATTATATCCGCGATGATTACGGCGTGTATTACAGATATGAGGGTGGAAAACTTGTTTCGAACGGTCAGACACCTTATCCATGTGCTGCAGGCAACAATGGCACAATTGCACATATTCCTCCCAATTATACAGTCGTGATCATGGATCTGGTCGCCGGCACAGACTTTTATGTTGACGAAATCCGTGTCAGACCCAATGGATCTACATCAGATGTACTTTTAGCAAATAGTGACTGGATCCTGCAAAGCAGAGATGTATCAGACTATGATGCGGCTGAAATTCAAAATGCATCTATCTATGATTATGCATCCGGAACAACGATTACCGGTGCTGCGCTGGGACGAATTGCATGGGATAAAGATGCTAAGGTTGTATTTACCAATAAGCTGGCTTCTGTTGATGTTCAGCTGAAGAAGGTAAGGGAAGATGGGAGTACGACAATCAGCGGATCTGTTTTTGACCTGAATAAGTACCGCACATCCTGGACAGTTGTTCAGACGGACATTGAGCCGGGAAAAGCGGCAGCCGGTACAACGTCTGCTGTTCCAAATCCGGTTGACCTGGGCGAGCTTGGCATAGGCAGATACCGTCTGACAGAAACAAAGGCACCGGATGGATATATCATTCTCACGAAGCATATCTATTTTCAGGTGTACAGGGATACAGAAGACGGTGTTGTAAAGGCAAGACTGACGGACGAAGCCGGAACGGCATTAGACAGTCCTGCAGATATGGCAGCAATTGACGACCCGGGAACAGGTGATACACCAGCATATACGATTACAGTTAAGAATACGCCGGGTGCTGTTTTACCGAACACCGGCGGCCCCGGCACATTACCTTATACATTAGGCGGTCTGATGCTTATCATCGCATCCGCTTTGATGTACGGCTTCAGGATGAGGCGTAAAGAAAGGAGGACAAATTAAACAACATCTGATTTCGCCGAATAAGCTGACGCTGATCTATGAAGACACATGGAGCCGGAACTGCCGAAGACAGGAAAAAACCCTGCCGGAGGCAGAAAGAAACAACTGAATAGCGGGCTGTCTCAATACTGGTTTTTTAAAAACAGAAGACGGACAGCCGGACTCCCGGCCATCGGAGTTGAATGATGGCAGCCGGTTGTAAAAACATCCGCTGATGAAAACAGAAACTAAAAACATTGATTCACCTGCCGATTTTTTGGCAGGGTACCACAGCAAAAACATTGATCCACCTGCCAATTTCCTGACAGGATACCAAACCAGAACATTGATCCACCTGCCGATTTTTTGACAGGGTACCACAGCAAAAACATTGATCCACCTGCCAGTTTTTTGACAGGGTACCACAGCAAAAACATTGATCCACCTGCCTGTTTTCTGACAGGTTCCCGCACCGAAACAGTGAACACTCTCTTCGGCTGCGGGCCCAAAACCACAAGTGTGAAAGAAGAGGAAGCGGCTGGAAAAAGTGGAAGTGTCTAAGAGAAGAGGAAGTGGCTAAATTGAAACATTCAGATTATCTCAAGAAGAAAAAAACAAGAGAGACCAGGAAAAGGATTGTTTCCGTGATTGCGGCAATAGTCGTATTTGTTACGACTTATGCCCTGGTGCTTCCTGCCATCACGCTGGATGTTTCCAGAGCCGGGCGGGAGCCGGGCATAGCTTTTGAACAGATGCAGTTCAAGACAACTGCGTCTGCGGCCTCTGTGACCGCGGCGGACAGCACTGAGGAAGAAGTGCAGGTGGAGGAACCCGCGGCAGAAGAACCGGCAGCAGAAGAACCGGCAGAGGAAGAGACTGTAAAGGAAGAGCCTGCTGAAAGCTCTGTAGAAGAGACTTCGGCTGCTTCTGATACGCAGAAAGAAGCTCCCGCAGAGCCGGAAGAAGCTGAAGAAATTGAAGAAGTTGAAGAAATTGAAGAAGTCCGGAAAGACCAGAGCTCTGCCGGTGAAGCTGACGCATCACCCTCATCTGAGTCGGACTCCTCCGAAGCACAGAATGCAGATACACAGGATAAGCAGGATGTGAAGGAGGATGCAGACCAGGCCGGCGTTGACCAATCCGGTACCGGGACGATGGATGCTGCCGATACTGCTGCAACAGCGGAAACGGCTGCAGAGTTCCAGATCCCTGCACTCGATGCCCTCGACTTCGACGACATCCTCACAGGCAGGACAAACTTCTATTACTATCATCCGGCGAATGCGGAAGAAGCGGAAAGCCTCTCTTCTGATACCATTGATGACTGGAAGAAAGCCGGCTCTGACACGGTCCTCGCTCCGGAAGATTTCGTGCGCGTCTATCTCTCCTACGAGATTCCGGCAGGAGCTCTCAATGAGACCAATGCCGAGGCGCGCTACAGACTGCCCGCATGTCTGGAACTGAGCGACAGGCAGATCAAGGCCATCAACAAATACGAGAACGGCATCGCCGCATCCAAATCCGGCAGCGAGCGTGACAGATACCTCGGTGCGGAAGCAATCGAAGGCAGCCGCACTCCTGATGAGAAGGCCGGCGACGAGTATATCTCCGCGACTGTCAAGGTGGAAAAAACCGGAAGCGGCAGGCAGGATCTTGTCTTCACATTTATCCCCTACACTGTCGAGAAGAACCAGATCACTTACGACGAAAAGGGGCAGGTGACATCCCGGGGGCAGAAAGTCAAAGGCTTCTTCACCTTTGATCTGTCCACCTCTCAGATCGATTTCGAGAAGACCGGAAAAGAAACTGCTGAAAAAGAAGACGGAACAACAGAAGAGATCCAGTACAGCGAAGCGGAAGTCGTTTTTGCAGAAGAGAACAATGACAAGAATATAGACGAGATCAGCCGCACTCTCACAATGGCTGCACCCGCCGGGAACGAAGATCCGCAGACAAGGGGGCAGAAGAGCCTTACAAGCAAGGGCTCCGATTACACTGTCACCGTATCCTATACCGATGACGCGCAGATTCCGGACAACGCAGAACTCTCAGTCCGGGAGATTGAAAAAGGCACCGATGAATATGCCTCCTACCTCAAGCAGGCAGAAAGTACCGTTGACGAGACCAAATCTGTCAACGAGGCCAGATTCTTTGACATCACCATCCTTGCTGATGGCGAGAAGGTCGAGCCCAGGGCAGCTGTAAGTGTACAGATCAACTTTACGGGCATCGAACAGACCGACACCGATGACACACAGCTTCTACATTATAAAGATGACAAAGAAGTTGAGATCATGGATGAGGCTGAGTTCAGCAAGTCCGAAGAGCAGGCAGTTGACACCGTCCAGTTCGAGACAGACGGATTCTCGGTGTACGGCATCGTCGGGACAGGGACGATAACAGTTCCCTTTGTGGCTGGTGACGGACGTACATATGAAGTCACCGTGACCTACGGTGATAATGCCGGAATACCTGAAAATGCCAGGCTCCAGGTGTTTGAAGTCACCAAGAATGATTCTGAGTATAACGACTATGTTGAGCGGACAGCAGATGCGATTGAGGGCGACGCAGATTCCCTGAATTACATCAAGCTGATTGATATCAGTATTGTTGATGAAAACAACAATAAAGTAACACTCCTGGCACCGGTCGATGTTCAGATCAGACTGATGGATACCGATTACGCAGGGGAGGGAACACAGATCGTTCACTTTGCCGAGAACAAGGATCCTGAGGTAATTGTCCCCGAAGTCAAAAACGACACGGTCAGCTTTGAAACAGGCGGGTTTTCAATTTATGCCATTGTTGAGGGCGATGAGGAAGTTGTTCCGAGAAGGATCTACCATTTTGTCAGATTAAACGAAGAGACAGGTGCAATCGAACCTTACAGATTCTATAACACCGCCGGTGAACTGGTAGACAACCAGATCATTAAAACGGGAGACGCACTGGAAGCGATTAACACTCCTTATATTCCTGATGAAAAGACGTGGGTTGGATGGAGAGTTGCCAACCTGGAGGGATATGATCCCACCAATACCTCCGGGAAAAACTATACCTCCATATCCTATGGCCGGGATGTTGTTTTCGGGGAACCCCTGACAGTAACCCAGACGGAGGATGTATATGTTATTCCCTACTACGGGAATTATCACAAAGTTACTTTCATTGACTATTTGTTCAGTGAAGATAATGTAACCGGATATCTGATTCACAACAAGGAAGAGGTTCCCCTGGGAACTACGTATGACACGACGATCCAGACTGTGCCGAACCACAAAAGCGTTGGTGGTAGCGGAGAAGCAGATCTCGTTTTCGCGGGATGGAGACTGCTGCATGACGAAAGTGAAATGAGCGGTTATTTCACATGGGAGAATGACGAGCTTAAATTAAAGCCCGGTGTTACATGGAATCAGGTCGATCCTAAAAATGGACCGGATGGACATTATGTCCCGGGCGTTACGAGAGATGCAAATAACTATGTCATTTCGATAGAGATGGACCCCGATGTAAGCCGCGACTATGTACTTTTGCCTGTGTACCAGTTTGCGCACTGGGTGGAATACTACTCCGGACCTAACGGAAGCGGCGCAACCTATGTCGCACCTGTGCATGTCGGCATAAATCAGACAGCGGCGGAAGCCGGGGCTGAACCGACTGAAACCATGAACTGGAGAGGATATGAATTCCAGTATTGGACAACGGAAGACACCTTTGACGAGAACGGGAAACCGATTGAGTTTGCCGCCGGACATGAACCGGCGAGGTATAACTTTAATCAGAAGCTGACCTCGGATGTAAAGTTAAACGCATATTGGAAGAAAGCCAATACAACCTATACGGTTCTGTATTGGCGGCAGCAGCTGGCGGATGATAAGAATCTGGACGCGGATCATAAGAATTACGATTATGCCGGACAGAGAACCGGCACGGGTGTTGTAGGAAGCACGGTCGCTTTAACGAATGCTGATCGGAATATGAACAGCGCCGCTTATAATCCCACAGACGAAGATTATAAGAAATATATCGGATTTACCTATGCTAAAACCGATGCGGCCGAGAAGACTATCAATGCAGACGGCAGTACCGTTGTTAATGTCTATTATGACCGAAACCTGATCACGATGAATTTCAACCGTGATGTTGAAGCATATACCGAAACCGAAGTGGCCACAGGAACACAGTACGGCCATGTCGATGGAAAGTATGTGGAACTCACCTGGAACGGAACAAATTGGGTTTATACGGCTCCCGAGACACAGTACGTTGATTATACAGGTACAAGGTATAACACAACTACAAGTAATGACACCAGTCCCCAGCAGTATGGTGTTTATAACGGTCAGCCAGTGGAGTTATATCGACACACAACATACTATGGAGGACACTGGTCAAGAAAACAAAATCACACCAACTACGATGATCAACAGTATAACGGCACTCGCTATGTGATCAATAGCAATGGTGCCTACGGCTTCGTAAATGGGGAGATGGTGCAGCTGAAAGACGGCCAGTACCCGACCACTCAAAACGTAGAACATATCTATGACGGTACGCGCTATGTCAAGACTACTACTCGCTCGTTTACGGGCCTGTTTGGCCAACAGTTGCAGAAGTATGGATATCAATGGCCGTCCAATTATGTGTGGCAATATGAGAATAATGAATCGGGTTATACAGGCATGAGCTATCTGGGGCAATTCATTCTGCCTGGTGGAGTAAGAGATACGACCGGAAAAGTGATTAACCTGACAACCACAGGAAATGTAACGAATATTTTTGAGATGTATCTTCAAAAACCGGAAGAAACGGATTTTGATGATGTGGATTCGTATCGGCTTGACGCCACCGGAACCGGACATACGGATTATAACGCGGAATTTACGTTCAGCTTGAGCGAAAAATACGAGGGTTACTCCGTGTATGGCTATCGTCGTTATACCGGTTCGGGAGCAAACAAACGTTATATCGATGATGAGATAGTACAAGGCACTGTTGGTACAAGAATTGTAGTTCATACAGCTAATAGTGGAACGTACTATAATCTGGAAGTTTACTATAGGGTGTATTCCTACAACATCACTTATAAGGATCCGATTGACAGAGAAATTATATCATTCCGTACATTCAACTACGGCGCAGATATTGACAATTCCGGAGCTCCTGCAAAGTCAGTCGTTGAAGGGCATGTTCCGACAGGCTATCGACTGAAAACAGACGACGAAGGAAACATTATCTGGTATGCCGATCCTAAGATGGAAACGCAATTCAACTTTGACAGAACGATGCCTAACCATGACCTGGAAGTTTTCCCGGGATTTGAACCGATTTATTACTGGATCAAAATCGAACCGAATGGAGGAGAGCTATCCGAAACGGAGTCGACCTGGTTCTGGAAACGGCATGGTGATACATCCGTATCTGAATACACTGATGTTAAGCGAGTATTTGCCGAGGATCCGAATGGTACCTGGTATTACCACTATGATGAATTTGATCCCGATACAGAGAAGAATATCTATGGAGGGGATGAACGAAAAGCTTACTATACACAAGATGAAACAAAGAGTACAGATGGAAAGAGATATTCGCCCAGCGATCTGTACTCACTTGACGGATGGTATGAGGTGACAATCGATGAGGATACCGGAGAGGAAGTCCTGATTCCTTATCGTTTTGGCTCACCGATCACGCACAACACTACTCTCCGGGCTAACTGGATCAAAACCGGTGCCTTCAGTACGGTTTACAAAACAGAAGGTGTCGATGCCAATGGAAATCCCTTATTTACCTATACCGTTGGTGATGAAACCTATCTGGTTACGCAAAACAGTGATGGGACATACACATACAAGGATGAAAACGGCGATACAAAAACAGTCGATGCGGCTGCAGTCAGTTCACTGACGAGGCTGACAGGTTCAGACGCCCCTGTTGGCGGAAAGACCTACGAGGATGAATCCGATACAATCATTCTGCACAGACCTGATCCGCCAACCGGTTATGTGTGTACAGGTTACTACTTCAACGGGAAAGTCTACATCCCCGGCAACGTATTCAAGATCGATTCAAATGTTGATGGAGCAGATGGAGATATTGATCAGAAGTTTACATTCTATCCAATCTATGAACCGATTTCTGAACGGGATGTACAGGTCACAAACATCAAGTTTGACCCGAATGTCAGTGATCCCAACAGCGTTGATTTAGATAGTTCACTGAAAGATGAATATGAGGGAGGAATACAGAAACAGAGAGTTAATCAAGATGCAAAGACAGTTGAGTACCTGAACAGACAGATCAATGGGGATCTTACTCTCCTCGGCGAAATCTATACTCGCGAAGGGTATACCCTGAAAGGCTGGTCTCTGACATCCGGTGATAACAACACTGTTGATTTTGTACTGGGACAGGAACATGTTGCAGCGGACAATCTGTCCAGAGAGGGAAATACCGACGCCAATACCCTGTATGCAGTTTGGGAAATTAAAAAATATACGGTCACTGTTGAGAAGACCGTTGAATCTGACTGGAAGGTTGATCTTTCACACAGATACACTTTTTATCCCGATTTCACAGGGATGACCGGAATCACACCTGAACTGCAGACCAACTTTTCGCTTACCGGAGATACGGGTTCAGATACCCACATAAAAGAATTTAAAACGAAAATTCCTTATGGAACCCGGTTCAGCATTACTGAAGTTGACAGAGGGTTATGGGATATTGAAGCTTCGATAGAGGTTACTAAAGATGACGGGTCGACACAAGCACAAGCAATTAATAATGGTGAAGAAGTAACTGTTGATGGAAATATAAAGATCATCTTCACAAATAAAATGAAAGATACAGCCGAGGTTGTTCTGATTAAGATGAATGAAGATGCAACAAGTGAAGATGCGACCAGCGATAATCTGGATGGACTGGATCAGGAGAAGATCCTGTCAGGTGCTGTTTTCACACTCTTAAGAAAGCCGAATGAAAACGGTCATTATGAAACCTATCGAACCGGGATCAGCATTGGTGATTCTGGATTTGAGAGATTGTCATTACCACAGGGATATTACCAATTGATCGAGACCTCAGCACCTGGTGGATATGTCATTCAAACCAACACATGGGAGTTCATGGTCGACCATCATGGAAATGTCTATGCGGAATTCCAGGATGATCTGGTCCTTAACCGGAGCAGCGACGCAACGAGTGAAGTCTCGAATCGCGTAATGATCGTTATCAACCATCCGGGATCCGCCCTTCCGCTTACCGGAGGATCCGGCACATTACCTTATACATTAGGCGGTATTGCCCTTATCATGGCTTCCGCTTTGATGTACGGCTTCAGGATGAGGCGAAGGGAAAGGAGGTTAAACTGACAGCCTCTGATCTCGACGAATAAACTGACGCCGAAATCTGAAACCGCAATATTACAACTGAATATGACTGCCTCGATTGTTTCGGTCGAGAGACAAGAGGGGCAGTCGACATACCCGCTTCACCGGGTTAAGCGTGAAGACCGGCTGTGGTTTAAACAGTGCAACAGAATGTCCTTCAAGGAGAGATACACAAACCTTTGAAGGGCCGGTTTTACAAGAAAGGATAAACAATCATGAAGAAAATGAAAAAATTCTTCGCTCTGCTGATTGCCATGGTTATGGTACTTGGTATGAGCACAGCTGTTTTCGCTCAGACAGTGGGCACAGCGGCTGACGGAAAAGGCAGCATTACCATCAGTAATGCATCTAAGGGTGAAACCTATGCTGTATACAAGCTGTTTGATGCTACCAATAGTGCAACTCAGACAAGTGGTGAGAGCGATTCTATCGCTTACACAGGAACTATTCCGGAAAGCCTCTCAGCTTATTTCACGAAAGATTCCGCTGGTAATATTACAGCTACTGATGCTGCCAAAAATGGGGACAGCCTTTCCGATGCAGCAATTGCAGCACTGAAGGCATGGGCGGCAACTCAGACAGCAACCGCTTCTGTTGTAAGTGATGGTACAGAACTTACTTTTGCTGGTCTTGATTATGGTTACTATGTTGTTACTACAACACAGGGCCAGAACGCAATCTCTGTTGATTCCACAAAACCGAATGCAACGATCATTGATAAGAACACTACACCTCCGATTAGCAATCCGACAAAGACTGTTGATGACGATGATGTGTACGTAGGTCAGACTGTAACTTATACAGTTAAATTTGCAACTGCTAACTATGATGGGACAAAACAGATTGTCTCCTACACTGTAAAAGATACTCCGGCAGCTAACTCTCTGGAAAACATTACTGTTACAAGTATTATTGTTGATAATGATGGAAACACTGCCACAACAGATGATCAGACAACCCTTACAACACAGCAGTTTGTAAATAATACCATTACAATTCCTTGGGCTGAAGCTACAACCTCCGGTGAAGGCGACGAAGCTACTACAACATATGGTGCATCTCTGTACAAGAATGGTACTACTCTGATCATTACTTATACCGCTAAGGTTGCAGCTACTGCAGCAGTTGACGGTGCCGGAAATACCAACGAAGTTGAGATTACTCATAAGACGGATGACAATGAAGACCATCCTTATGAGCAAGAGATTAAAACGACAATTTATACTTATGCTCTTGCAATCAAGAAGGTCGACCAGAAGGGTCAGAACCTTGCCGGTGCAGTATTTGAGCTGCCTTTCTATGTTAACAAGACCCCTGCTGCTGATGGTGCTTACGTTGCGATTGATCCTACAGCATATGCCGCACTTAGCGATGCAGATAAGGAGAATTACACAAACAGCCTTACCACTCCGGCAGATGGCCTGATTAAGATTAAAGGTATGGAACAGGGAACATACAGCTTTACAGAGACAGCTGCTCCTGCTGGTTATAACAAGCTGACAGCTCCAGTATCTGTTGCTGCAACTAAGACAGGCGCTACAACTACTTCTGTCACTACTTATTTTGATAAAGATGGTAAGCAGGTAGCGGAGCATACGGAAGAAGGTTTCGACGTACTTGTTTCCATCGATGATCTTGCTGCAACTCCGATTGTTGTCGTCAACAATACTGGCACAGAACTTCCTTCCACCGGTGGTATGGGTACAACTATGTTCTACGTTGTTGGTGCTATGCTTGTCATCGGTGCAGGTGTAGTTATGATTACTCGCCGCCGCATGAGCAGCAACTAATTAACATTTGGTATAGACGGAACTAGATAGCAAAATAACGCGTTTCCCGGGTTTCGGTTTTTCCGGAGCCCGGGAAACGTTGGTGCAGGAACTATAAAAAAGGTGGCGCATCGGTTTAAAAAACAGGAAGAGCATCAGATCAGTTTTAAAGCGGCATTGTATGATGCGGTTTTATTTGCGTTTATTGTTACAAATTACCTTTCGCTCATAGCCTTCAGGGGCGAGACGCCCTATATCGTTCTGATACAGAGCAGATATTTGAATTCGGGAATCATTATCCTGATTGTCACGCACTTGTGCCTGTCTGCAGGAGAATTGATCGGAAAAGCGTTTCTGGACAAGGATGGAAAAAGAGCATGGGTAAAGACGTTTATTTATCTCATGACAGCATCTTCGCTGGCCTGCTTTTTCCTTCAAAAGATGCCTGGTCTGGGTATAGCCCCCTTCTATGCAGTGACTGGCATTTACCTTGTTGCAGCTTCATGGAACAGAAACTTCCGTAGAACCGTCGCAGTATTCCTGGTGGCTTATGCGGGAATTTTCCTGACAGCATTTATGGGACTTCTGCTCGGATACACAAAAGACACTGTGAGATTTACGGACTATGGGGCAAAGCACGCATTTGGAATGGTTCACCCGAATACAGCTGCGCGTATCATATTCATAATCGTTTTCAGTTTATGGTATCTGTTTTTGCAGGAGAAGAAAAAAGCGACATGGATCCTGTTTTGGGGTGCTGCAGTCTTCCTGATCATAACAAACCGCTGCCGGACCATCATCTTCCTCCTGCTGGTGTTTCCGCTGTTGTGGCGGTCCTGTTACATGGGTGAGCTGAAAAAAAACAGAGGAAAGGAAATACTGATTGCTGCAGCGCCCTTAATCTGTTTGGGCATCACTTTACTCTTGTGTATACCGATCAACCTGATCCACAGATTCACTTACGACAATGCTCTTTTCAGCATTGGTGAGAGATTCGTACAGGCAGGCATTACGATCAGGCAATACGGACTTCCCCTGATCGGTCATTCTATCAACACATCCGGGTCTGTCAAAATGATAGTGGACGGAGAGAAAATTGCTCTGTTTGCGGTGGACAATGCTTTCATCTCATATGGGGTGATACGCGGACTCTTATGGCTTATCCCGTGCATGTGCCTTCTGTGCCTGGCAAACCGCCTGGCGTGGAAAAAAGCAGACTATGCTATAGCAGTCCTCGGAGTACTCATGAGTGTATTTGCTGTTTTGGAGCGGTATGGATTGGACCCGGCCTTTAACCTTCTGTTCTTCTATCCGCTTTCTGTATTGGGGGAAAGCCGCCTCCATGGGCAGGATGACATGGGGACGCTTTACAGTAGATTCAGGGAAAGGATCAGAACAGTTGGCAAGTGAGATGCCGGAGGTGTCGATCATCATACCGGTTTATAATGCAGAGGCTTATTTACCGGAATGCATTGCAGCGCTGAAAGCGCAGACACTTACAGATTTTGAGGCCGTCTTTGTGGATGACGGTTCCGCTGACAGCAGCTTAAAACTGCTGGAAAAGGCAGCGCTCCGGGAGAAGCGTATTCGTGTCATTTCTTCAGAGCATAAAAACGCCGGCGCGGCCAGAAACAGAGGATTAAAAGAAGCCAGGGGAAAGTACATCAGCTTTCTGGATGTGGATGACGGTTATGATCCGTGCCTCCTGCAAAAGTCCTCTGAATTGCTGGACTGCACCGGCGCTGATATTGTTGTCTTTCAATTCAGAGAATTGCGCAATGACGGAACACTGTACTGTCGTTCCGGATTTCAGCAGGAATGGCTTGATGAGAGACAGCAGCTTGATCCCCGAAAGTGTCCTGAAAGAGCACTGCTTTTTGGAGGAGCCTCGGTGTGGAACAAGATGTATCGGACCCGGATGCTGCGGGAGAATCATCTTTGCTTTGACGAGATCGATCTTTATAACGATGTGACTTTTGTGCTTCGGGCAAACCTTGCGGCAAAGAAGATCGTATATCTCAATGATTGGCTCTACACGTACCGCTATAACAGACCCCGATCCCTTTCGGAAGGGCGCGGGGAGAACTACCTGCTGGTCAAAAATGCGCTTGACAGTTTCGTATCTCAGACCCTGGATATGGATCCGGCCGTGATCAACATTGCCAGGGCACATTTTTTGATAAAAACAGTGCTGGTGGACATCGGCGATTACAGACAAAAGCAGGCGGAAGACTTTTATATGTATTGCAGGCAGTATTTGAGGGAAACCCGATTTGAAACAAAAAGAATCGCTGCCTTCTATCCGCAGTTAAATATCATGATATGCGTATTCCGCCACCTCAGTTTTCGGATCATTCGCATTCTGGATGCACTGGGGCTGATGAAATACCTCCGTAAATGCATTCACGGACGGAAGGAGCTATGGAAATGAGTCGGGATAGTCGGAGTCGGGAACCGTCTCTTGTGATCTCAAATGTAGGCATGCGGCTTCTGCTTGATGAGAATCGCTCTGCTTCTCTGAAAGACGTATTCTTCCGGCTGGGAGAAAGGAAAAAAGCAGAGAAAAGGGAATTCTGGGCGCTGAAGAATATCAGCTTCGAACTGTTTCCCGGAGAGCGGATGGCCGTCCTGGGTCTCAATGGATCCGGAAAAAGCACATTGATGAAGGTGATCTCTGATGTGTATGTACCCACTGAGGGGAGTGTTTGGAAAAAAGGAACATTGGCACCGCTCCTGGAACTGGGCGCAGGCTTCTGCAGTCAGTATACGGCGGTAGAAAATATTTTCCTGTACGGAGCAATCCTGGGATATCCCCGGGAGTATCTGGCAGCGAAGGTGGATGAGATCATTGAATTTGCCGAGCTTGAGGAGTTCATGGATGTTCCGATCAAGAAGTATTCCTCCGGTATGCGTGCGAGACTTGGATTCTCTATCTGTACAGCGGTCAGCCCGGATATTCTGATATTGGATGAGATTCTGTCGGTTGGTGATGCCCGCTTTCGGGAAAAGAGTGAAAAAAGGCTGACCGATATGATGAATGAGAATATGACAGTATTGTTTGTCACCCATTCACTGGAGCAGGCCAGAAAGATTTGCGGCAAAGCCATGATCCTGGATCATGGAAAGCTTGCCGGTATTGGTCCGATCGAGACGGTAGCAGAACAGTATACAGAGATGATCAGCAGGATAAAAGTGAAAACAGAGGGCCGAAAAAATTGAAGAGAGAGCAATTTCGAGAACTGCTGAGACAATTTGTAAAAAAAGGTATTCGGATGAAGTACCGGAATTCATTTCTGGGAATCATCTGGTCCCTGTTCGAACCCCTGCTCTCGATTCTGGTCTATGTGATGGTCTTCGGAACCCTGTTTCATCATCGGGATATGACCTTCGCCCTGTATGTAAGCTGCGGGCGGCTGCTCTATGCATTCTTCTCGGAGGGGACGCAGAGCGCAAATTCATCCATACGGTCGAATGCGGAGATACTGCGGAAAGTATATGTACCCCAGTATTTATATCCGCTTTCGGAAATACTCTGGCATTACGTTATCTTCCTGGTATCGCTTGTAGTATTGATACCCTTTTATATCGCAGCGGGCAGGACGCTCAATTTGAAAATACTGTGGGTACTGCCTGCGCTGGTACTCCTGCTGATCCTGACGACCGGAGTCGGACTGATCCTGAGCTGCTGCAATGTATTCTTCAGGGATGTGGAGTATATCTGGCGGGTACTGCTGATGCTGATCATGTATTCGTCGGCAATCTTCTACTATCCGGAGAGGATCCTGCAAAGCAGCCTGGCATTCCTGCTGAATCTGAATCCGGTTTACGGCGTTATTGCCCTGTTTCGCTGCGGGATATTCGGAACGGAAGTGACTGCATGGATGCTGATCTTCACGACAGTAGTTTCGATCATTTCGCTCATGACGGGTATCATTCTGTATCATAAATTCCAGAGGAGGTTCGTTCTGTATGTCTGATGCGCCGAAGGTATCCGTGATTGTTCCGATGTACAATCCCGGAAAAACCATCCTGAGGGGGCTGCGATCCCTGCGGGAACAAACTCTGAAAGACATCGAGATCATCCTGGTTGATGATGGGAGCAGAGAAGAAACGCTTGCGGGCGCCAGGAAAGCTGCCATGAAGGATCAGCGGATCCGCATCCTGAATACAGGGATCAACGCCGGAGCGGGAATTGCCAGAAACAGAGGTATAGAGAATGCCTGCGGAGAATATCTGGCTTTCATGGATGCGGATGACTATATCTCTCCTGATTATCTGGCAGTGTTGTACCAGAAAGCTGAGCTATGTCAGGCAGACATTTCGAAAGGTTTGACGATCGAGACAAAACTTAAAGGAATAAAACGACAATTGCAGCCCGATCATGCAATGAATGACTCCATACGAAGAGGCCTGAAGAGAGGGAAACAGCTATATACACTTTTCACCTCCGGACACACCAGTGCAATCTATAACAGGCAATGGGTCGAATCTCATAAAATTCGTTATGGCAGTTCCAGATATGGTGAAGATACCACTTTTCTTCTGCGGGCCTGCGCAGCAGCAAAACGGATCGTTTTGGATGAAAGAGCCTGCTATTATCATGTTGACAGCAGGGACTCACTGACGAAACATGTGACTGTTGAGCGGCTGAACGAGCAACTGAGAGCCTTGCATGAGCAGATAGACTATTTGATCGGAGAATTCGGATCGAATATAGAGCTGAATTATGAGCTGATACGAATTAAGTGGCCGCTGGGTGTTTATGCAGCAGTCAAAAGGCACGGAACAGTTGCTGCAGATGATAATACTTTTCTGGACGAGCTCAGATCAGAAGTAATGCGTCTGCCAAATCTTCCGGCTCTCGTTAAATATAGTCCTATGATAGGTGCTCTGGTCGAATACCGGGAGAATCTGTGCAGTATGGTTGTGCTGCAGATCGAGGGTAATCATGAGGAAAACGCACGAATCGAAAGTATTGTACGGTGTTTTCGTTTTGCGTCTCTTCACCCGGAAAGGAAGGATTTGTACAGGGGACCTTTACTGGAGAGCTTTGAGCGTGCTGCCGCATATCTGCTGGGGCTGGATAAATACCATACAAAGGGAGTTTCTGTGATGGAGAAAGCAGCGTTTACATGCAGACTTTATTCGGAGCTTCGTAAGAATGTGGATCTGCCGTTTTGCAAAAAATATATGAGGGAAGAGCAGCCCCTGAAAAAAATATGTTCATCAGGGAAGAGCAAAAAATGAGTATTCTGAAGACGAACAAACTAACAATAAAGGATGACTGCGGACCATCGGCGATGGACAGTTTAACGAATGAACGTACGCATATGAGACCGATCAGGGTATCTGTAATCCTTCCGGTTTACAACCCCGGTCCGGGTATTGAGCGCTGTATCCGCTCCCTTCAGGAGCAGACGCTGCGGGAAATCGAAATGATTTTTGTCGACGACCTCGGTACGGATGAGGCGATGGACAAGGTCCGGGCGGCAGCTGCGCAAGATTCCCGCATACGGATTCTGACAAATCAGGAGAATTGCGGCTCCGGAGTTTCGCGCAATGCCGGAATCGAAGCTGCACAGGGCGAGTATCTGTCCTTCGTTGATCCGGATGATTATATTGACCCGGATTTTCTGTCCCTGCTGTATGAGAAGGCATCCCGTGAGGGACTGGATATTGTCAAGGGAAGGCATTGCTATGAGCTGGAGGACGGCACGCAAACCACTCGTAAATTTGAGCTGAATGCCGTGATCCGGGAGCGTCTGCCGAGAGGGTACCCGCTGTACCATGTGTTTTCATGGCAGCACCAGAGCGCCCTGTATCGAAGAGAACTGGTCATGAAAAGCGGCTCCAGGTATGGAATCTCCCGAAAGGCACAGGATACCACATTTTTGTTGAAAATCTGCCATGCGGCGCATTCATTCGGGCTGGAAGAAGGTGCCGTATACCATTTCTGCGAGCGTGAAGGATCAGCCATGCATTCTTTCAGCGAACACATGCTTCGCGAACAGCTGCTTGCCTATCAGGAACAGACAGCATATTTATCCGGATTTTATAAGGAAGACCCTTTCGCATTGCAGTACGCTCAAAATCAGCTCAACTACTGTCTGAAGCTGCAGGTCTACTGTTCCCGCAAGCAGGAACTGCAGTCCGCAGCGGCAGCTTTTCTGGACGGACTGCGAGAGACTGTGATCGGACTTCCCTTTTCGGAAGAGATGGCCAGAACCAATTTGGTCACCCGTATTCTTGTTCGGTATGGGGAGAACCTCTGCCTGGATACTTTTTCCCTGCCATGGCATCGGAGTACATCACAGGATTATCTGGAGATAGCCGAGCGGTGGACAGAATTCATGCTTCGGCATCCGGAATGCATAAGGGAATATCGCTGGGGACTTTCGAATGCTTTTGAGCAGGCACGGCAGATGTGTGCCGATCATGCATCGCAAATGCAGAGGCTGAATGAGCTGGAGAAAGAGCTGCCGAAAGGATGGAAAACAGCAGGGCGCGGTGCCGTGCGTCATATAATGCGGCTTCGACATGCTGCTGCATCACGTCTGCCGGCGGGGATGGCACTTCAGCTGAAAAAATGGCTCCATCAGTAAGCGGGCAGTAAAACAGAATCGACTTGGACTTGATTGTAGTTCGAAGCTGTAGTGAAAATCAATGCTGGATGTCGATACCGCGAGAGTATTTGACTGAAAGGAAAATGATGAGTAAAAAGGTGGACCTGACAGGCATGCGATTTGGAAAGCTGACTGCTCTCGAACCTACAAAAGAGAGGAAAAACGGCTATACCGTCTGGATTTGCAGGTGTGACTGCGGCAATATCGTGCACGCGGCGTCGCGCTCTCTGAAGAACGGCTGGATGACCTCCTGCGGCTGCGAGGAGAAAAAAACCCGCTATGAAGATCTGACCGGAAAACGCTTCGGTAAACTGCAGGTTATATCGGCCCTGGATGAGAGAGATTCGTACGGCCGGGTACAGTGGAATTGTGTCTGCGACTGCGGCAATAGAATCGTTGCGCCTGCCGGTCAGCTGGTAAACGGCTGCCGGCGGAGCTGCGGCTGTCTCAGCCGTCCGCCTCTCAGGGACTGGGTTGGAAAACGCTTCGGTAATCTGACAGTCATTGCCTATGAAGGGAAACGAAACAAAAAGCATTACTGGAGATGCAAGTGCAGCTGCGGGAATGAGGTCAGTGTCTGTCAGTCCAGCCTTCTGGGTGGTCATACCACCAGTTGCGGCTGCCGCAATACACCGTTTGCTGCGAAACACTTTGTGGAAGGAACCTGCCTGGAAAACATCCGCAGTCGACGGATTGCCATAAACAATACCAGCGGTGTCCGCGGTGTTTACAAATCAGAGCGCAGCGGCAAGTGGTACGCACAGATCACCTTCCAGGGCAAGACCCGCTACCTCGGCTGTTTTTCCACCCTTGAGGAGGCCGCCGAGGCACGAAAAAAAGGAGAGGCTCTCTTTGACGAGTTCCTTGCCCGTTACGATATGGACCATGCCGAACAAAAGAACAGAAAGATTCCGTCTGAAGAGATCCGCGCCCAGACCAGGCACATCGTGAAGGAACTGCACAAGAAGCCCGATCCTGCTAAGATTTCTGTATGAGATTTCTGTATGAGATTTCTGTATGAGATGCCTGTATGAAATAATGCCTGTATGAAATGTCATCATGACATCCGCTTTCAGAGGTTTGTGCCGCGAGACGGCTCAAACCTCTGCTGATTCCATCGGAGAAACCCGTTTGGGGCTTTCTCCCCGGGTGCCGTTCTGGCGAGCGGCATGGTCGAAAGAGTCACACCAAACAACCGTCACTGTCCCGTCACCCGGAAGACAGGAGGTTGTATTTTTATGCCCTCTTTTGTGCATGACAGGTGTTTTAATGGTATAATTGTCAAAGATTTACATTATAACGTGATGAATATACAGAAAAAGCGAGAGGGGATTCCATGGATTTTGCAACATTATTGGTACAGATTGACGATGTCCTGTATACCTGGCTGCTGATCTATCTGCTGGCAGGAAGCGGTATCTATTTTTCCATCCGCACGCGGTTCGTGCAGATCAGGCGTTTCAAGGATGCCATGAACTGCATGATGGAAAAGAAAGAGGGCGATAAAGGCGTCTCCTCCTTCCAGGCTCTGATGATCGCCACAGCCTCCCGTGTCGGTACGGGCAACATGGCCGGTGTTGCCACCGCCATCATTCTGGGCGGACCCGGTGCGGCTTTCTGGATGTGGCTCATGGCGGTTCTGGGTTCTGCTTCCGCATTCGTCGAGAGTACTCTTGCCCAGATTTATAAAAAGAAAGAGGGCGATTCTTTCAAGGGAGGACCCGCCTACTATATCGAGCGTGCACTCCATGCCCGCTGGCTGGGCATCATTTTTGCCATTTCCCTGATCGCCACCTTTGCCTTCGGCTTCAACGGCCTGCAGGCCTACAATATCGTCTCAGCTTTCGACGTCTATGTGGGAGATCTGGAGACCAGCATCCTGCCCACTGTGATCGGCGTTATCCTGGCGCTTTGCTCGCTGGTAATCTTTTTCGCAGGTGATATCATCGGAAAGATTTCCTCGGTCCTGGTGCCTCTTATGGCCGGTCTCTATATTCTGATCGGTGTCTTTGTCATCATCACCAATATCACCCGCATTCCCGCCGTGCTGGGGATCATCCTGGCAGATGCTTTCGATTTCAAGGCAATCTTCGGAGGATTTACCGGATCCTGCATGGTGCTCGGCATCAAGCGAGGCCTCTTCTCCAACGAGGCCGGCATGGGCTCTGCTCCCAATGCCAGTGCCTCCGCGACGGTCTCGCACCCCGCCAAGCAGGGCCTTGCCCAGATCATCTCGGTCTACATTGACACCCTGCTGATCTGCTCCACGACCGTTTTCCTGATCCTCCTGACCGGAGACTGGGCTTTCAGCGGCTACTCGGGAATTCCGCTTCTGCAGCAGTGCGTTGCCAGAGTCATCGGCCCTGTCGGCATCCACTTTGTCACGGTTATAGTCTGTCTCTTTGCCTTTACCTCCATCATCGGCAACTACTTCTACGCAGAGGCCAATATCCTCTTTATCACGAAGAACAAGACCGTCATGACACTCTTCCGCATCGCCGCAGCTGTCATGGTCTTCATCGGTGCCGGCAACAGCCTGGACGTCGCATGGAGCCTGGCAGACATTACCATGGGCCTGGAGGCTGTCGTCAACATCATTGCCATCGTCCTTCTCGGCCGCATTGCCTTCGCGGCCCTCGACGACTACGAGAAACAGAAAGCAGCCGGCCTGGATCCCGTCTTCTATGAAGGCAGCATCGGACTCAACGACACGGACGTCTGGAAAGACAGGAAATGAGCCACGAGGGTGTCAGGGGGACGGTTCCTTTGACAACTGTCAGGTGGCTGCCTTGTCAGGGGGACGGGGTGTCAGGGGGACGGTTCCTTTGACAACTGATGTCTGGAGTCAAGGAGAAAGGGACGCTTCTGCCTGACTAATTTTTTCCGCATATCGGAGAGGCTGTCGCAATGCGACAGCCTCTTATTTTTTCCCCAATAATGTAATGCAGTAGACTGTCGAATCTGCTATTTGACAGCTTCCTTTTTTGACTTGCACCATGCCGTGAAAAAGGAAAGCGATATTTCAGATTTGAGATCGTGTGCTCACCTATGCCGCACCTGTGCCGGGAAAGACGTAAAGCGACTGAAGGATATGACAGACAGAAGGTCACTACTGCCTCGAATATGCAAAGCGATACAGAGACTTTGAGGGCATGAAATCACCCATTTGGAAGACAGGCTTTCATAAAAAAAGGCTGCCGCATCTGCGACAGCCGCTTTATCAATTGCCTTTATTTCAGATACATCTCCTGCATAGCAACCCTATCCTCTGCTGTAATGCCAAGGCCTATTTCGAAAAAAGTCGACAGATTGCCGTACTCTTTTTCCACTGTATTGTAGAAGGAGAGCAGAAATTCCTCATCGACGCCGAAGAGATAACTGAGGGCCTCGTCAGCGAGCGGACTGTCAGTGGAGGCCTTTTTCTTGATGCTGTCACTGAGATTATGGATTTCTTCGCGCAGGCATTCTCTGGTGTACATGTAGTCGGCGAAGATTTCTTCGCGGGGAACCCCAAGGGCTTCCTGAACGAGAACCGCACCGATCCCTGCGCGGTCTTTTCCCACGGTGCAGTGCCACAGAACCGCCTGGTCGTGAGGCTCCCTCAGGATTCTCAGGAATTTCGCATAGCCTGCAAGCTGGGTTTTGCCCGTTGCCATGGAACTGTAGAGCCGGCACATATATGTGCGGGCCTCCTTTGGCTTCACGAGCAGGCGGGTAACGATACTGACGTCGGCTTCCGTTTCGCGGGTGATGCCGGGGGTGAGCGAGTCTACGAGGGGAATATGATAATAAGCGGTATCAGGAATGTCCCTGTCAGGCTGTCTGGTTTTCTCGCGGGTCGTCCGGAAATCTGCGATCACACTGAGGAGATCGGAGAGATTATTGAGGTCGTTGTCGGAGATCGCTCCCAGGTGGCCGCAGCGAATCAGGCGTCCGCTTCTGATGGAGCGTCCGCCCTGCGCGGGCATTCCGCCCAGATCCCGGATGTTGGGTAGATTTTCATAAGACAGCAAAGTACTGGGCATGCCGGTTGGGTCCTTTCTTTGGAGTAAACAGGAAGCTTTGTAATAATCAGGAAACTGTGGAAATAATCAGAAAACTTTGGAATAAACAGGAAAGCTCGGAGGAGACACAGAACCGTCCCCTCTCTTTCGAGAGTGTCCTGTTTAATTGTAACGGACCCGCAGGGAATGTCAAATGCAAGCTGTCGAAAAAGTCTGAAAAATCCAACAATTTGCCAAAATGCACTAAATTTATTGACAATTCAGCGCCAAATGATATAATAGTTACATCAAACAGATAGACGTTACCCGGGTAAAACAAATACAATCGTCGATTGAAACTGATGTCAAGTCAAGGAGCAGTTGGTTGTTGTAAACGTCTTGAAGTATTTTATCATTTCATAAGGTTGATCTCGATCGACCTGGCCGGTAGCTGAGGAATCTGGGTAAAGGAGGTACGGACCGAAGTACAACTAAACTTTTTCCACCAAACAAACCAGAATCTGAACTGTTGGAATTTATGAAAGGAAGGTACGGACCAATTATCTAACAAGTCTTAGCTCTATAAAGTTCGTATCGGAAATCATCCAATCACTGCAGATAGTTCGTGAAGGGGCAGAATTTGCAAGAGTAACGTGATATTTGCAACAGAAATGTGGTTTATGTATTTTTCAAAAAACGAATCTCACTGACGGGATGTATACCCCGCAATGATATTTGTATAGTAACATCAGAGAATCACAAATGGTATTTGTGAAGAAGTGATTAGTCTTAGACAAATCCACTGGTGTGAATTCGGAAGATGAAGAAGATAGATAAATCTGCAAGATAGGATGGTTTTCAAGAGAGTAACTGAATAATATGTCAGTAATAAGTGAACAAGAACATCCCATTGAGTGATGAAATTAGTTCCGGGTACCTTCTGCAGACGAGAAATGCAGGGGAGAAATTCAACTGATACAGTATCCAGACTCTCAAAAAATAACTGAATACGGAGGTATGCACCATTGGACAAGAATTCCTGAGAAGGGATGTTGATCGCAGGCAAGATAAGCCGGACAGCATCCCTTCTCTGATGCTGTGGAACGAATGATCTGACCGCAATTTGATAAGCATTGATAAGCAATCTGATGCACAATCTAATGCCCAAACACAATCTAATGCCCGATCGCATGCTGACTTTTGAGCCGGAGGATCCGGCTTTTTTTATTCTTCAACGTGCAATACCTTTGGCATCCGGCGCGCAAGTCTCGTATGCGGGTCTTGTATAAAGTTCACACAAGATTCTTTTAATTTACACTTTGTTTTATTTTATTCAGGGCGCAAATCTGTTATATTAACGCAATAAAGATGAAACCAGCAAATTGAACGGCTGCAAAAATCAGCAAAACGAACGGCTGCAGAAGATCAGCAAAACGAACGGCTGCAATAATCAGCAAATCAATCGGCTGCAAAAGCTGCAAAAGCCGGAAAAACCTGACTCGTCCGGGCGTCTGCGGACAGCGGATCGCCGACGGGTGTTGCACATGAACAGGAGAGAACGTTTTTATGTGTGGAATATGCGGATTTACCGGAAATATTACCGGATGGAACTCTGAAAAAAATACAGACATAGATGCTGCGCTGCGAAGCAGGTCTGAGAAAAATACAAAAGTAAGGATTGTCGGTCACCCGGAGAATGCAGAGGGGCGCGGGCAGGTCCTGACCAATATGATGAACAGGATCATCCACCGCGGACCGGACGGAGCGGGGCAGTATATCGACAGCGGGATCGCGATGGGATTCCGACGTCTGTCGATCATCGACCTTAAGGGCGGCGATCAGCCCATGGCGACAGCGGACGGAAGCAGGATCATCACCTTTAACGGTGAGATCTACAATTACCGTGAGCTTCGCGAGGATCTGAAGATCAAGGGACACACCTTCCTGACAAACTCCGACACGGAGGTGCTGCTGCACGGCTATACAGAGTACGGCCCCAGGATCCTGGACAGGCTTCGGGGCATGTTTGCCTTCGTGATCTGGGACGCCCGCAAAAAAGAACTTTTCGGCGCGCGGGATATGTTCGGGATCAAGCCTTTTTATTATGCAGAGATCGAAGGAAACTTCGTCTACGGTTCCGAGATCAAGAGCATCCTGGAGTACCCCGGATATGACCGCCAGGTCAACCTGCAGGCGCTGGAGCAGTATATGTCCTTCCAGTATTCGGTGCTGCCGGAGACTTTTTTCAGAGGCATCTACAGACTGCCCGCCGGTCACTATATGGTCTGGAAAAACGGAAAACTCAGGATCCGCAGGTATTTTGACCCCATGCTGACACCCCGCCCGGTGGGCGGAAAGGATGCGGATCATGCACACAAGAGGCTGGTCAACCGGATCGACCGCGCAGTGCAGGAATCCATTAAATATCATATGGTCAGCGATGTCGAGGTCGCTTCCCTTCTGTCCAGCGGCGTGGACTCCTCCTATGTCGCGGCAAATTTTGGCGGCGCAAAGACCTTCACAGTCGGCTTCGATTACGAGACCTACAACGAGATTCCCTACGCGGAAGCCCTCTCCAAAGAGGTCGGGATCGAGAATTACAGCAAGATCATCTCCACGAAAGAATACTGGGAGGAATTCCCCAGGATCCAGTATTTCATGGACGAGCCGCTGGCGGACGCCTCCGCGGCAGCGCTCTATTTTGTAGACCGCGAGGCCTCAAAGCATGTCAAGGTCATTCTCTCAGGCGAGGGCTCCGATGAGCTCTTCGGCGGCTATGTGATCTACCACGAGCCTCTGTCCCTGGGCGCATATCAGAAGATTCCTCAGGGCCTGCGCCGGGCGGCGGCCAAAGCTGTCTCCAAGATTCCCGGCCATCCCAAGGGAAAGGGCTTCATTATGCGCGGTTCCAAGTCCGTCGAGGAACGCTTTATCGGCAACGCCAATGTTTTCACCGTGAAGCAGAGGAACAAGGTGCTTCGCCACACGTCTCCTCACTCTGATCCCAAATTCGTGACTGCGCCTTTTTACAGACGCGTAAAGGGACTCACGGATACGGAAAAGATGCAGTACATCGACCTCAACTTCTGGCTGCAGGGCGACATCCTGCTCAAGGCAGACAAGATGAGCATGGCCCATGGCCTGGAGAGCCGCGTCCCCTTCCTGGACCGCGGCGTGTACATGGTCGCAAAGGACCTTCCCCTGGAGGAAAAGATCAGCGATACCAACACCAAGACTGCCTTCCGCGAGGCGGCCCACCGCTATATGCCTGCGGCGGCTGCCGAAAAGAAGAAACTCGGTTTCCCGGTGCCCATCCGCATCTGGCTGCGCCAGGACAAATATTACGAGATCGTGAAGAAAGCCTTCTGCAGCAAAGAGGCAGAGCTCTTTTTCCACACGGATGAACTCATGAAGCTTCTGAATGCCCACCGCACCGGAAAAGAAGACTACAGCCGTCATATCTGGAACGTCTATACCTTCCTGGTCTGGTACCGCCAGTACTTTGTGCCGGGCGCCTGTGCCGTGTCGATCGAAGACGAACTCGCCATGGAGCACATGCACGAAGACAAAAACCGGGTTGCCACCGGGGACGGTTCCTTTGACAACTGAGGGTCAGCGGGGGTGTCGGGGTGTCAGGGGGACGGTTCCTTTGGGGTGTCAGGGGGACGGTTCCTTTGACAACTCAAGTTGTCAAAGGAACCGTCCCCCTGACACCCCTCCCCCAGACACCCTCCGACAAGAAAATCAGGGTTGCCTTTTGAGAAATTGTATGGGAAAATTGAAGGGCAGTGTGAAGTAAAACTCTTCAACAGCCCGCAGGGGCGGGGAGGACAGATATGGAATTTGGAGCGATTATTGGTCTTGCAGCATTCGGTGTCATGGCACTGTTGGCAGTTCTTGTGGGCATCATTGCGGCGGTTTCCACCGTTTCCGGCATTGATACACGGGACAATGAAGGAGACTGATGTAATGTAATAAAGACAGCCCTGATCGAAAAGGATTATTTGTGCTGCGTTGAAAAGACCGGTTTCCCTGTCAAATGGGGGCATCCGGTCTTCTTTTTTTCCATGTTCTTTGTGGCACACCCCGGTCCATGGTATAATTTTGAGGGTGTATGGCAGTTTCAAATATTTACTTGTTCCAAATATATACTTATATACTGTTGGGGATTAAAAATAAGATGCCCTGCCCTTACCGGGTGCTCAAAACTTACCAGGTACTCAAAACTTACCAGGTGCTCAAAAAGGCAAAAAGGCGGAACAGGTATAAAAGATATATTACATAAAAGACGTTGGGTATGAAGGTGAATAAAAGACTGGCCGGCCGACTGCTGCCGGCGCTGCTGGCGGTCTTTCTGGCTGCCGGCTGCAGAGCTGTTTCGAATCCGGTAAAGCCGGGGCAGGCGGAGGCTGCGGAAACAGAAATCGCGGAGGCGGATCCTGCTGAGGCTGCTGAGGCGGATCCTGCAGGGACAAATCCTGTAGAAGCAGATTCTGCAGAAATCGAGACCTTAGAGGTGGAGACGGCAGAGAATGAGGCGTCTGACCTTCCTGTGCCGGGCCTTCCGCAAGCGTTTGCGCCGTCTATGGTGCCGGAGTACAGCGGCAGTATCTGGGCGGACGTGAATGATGACGTTCCCTTTTTTGACGAGAGGCAGATGGAAGCCGCCCGCAGGATGACAAGTGTGATGTCTCTGCAGAACAGGGAGACGGGTGCATCGGCTGATTCGCAGCGGGAGTATTCCTATCAGGCCTATGGAAATCTGGATGCGCTGGGACGCTGCACTGGTGCCTGCGCACTTGTGGGTCCCGAGACGCTGCCGCAGGAGGAGCGGGGGCAGATCGGTATGATCAGGCCCACCGGCTGGCATACCGTGAAATACGACGGGATTGACGGAAACTATCTGTATAACCGCTGTCATCTGATCGGCTTTCAGCTAACCGGGCAGGATGCAAATGAGAAGAATCTGATCACGGGGACGCGGTCTATGAATGTCGAGGGCATGCTGCCCTATGAGGATTCGGTTCTGGCTTATGTAAAGGGGACCGGAAATCACGTTTTGTACCGTGTCACGCCTGTTTTTCAAGAAAAAAATCTCCTGGCCGACGGCGTGCTGATGGAAGCGCTCTCGGTCGAGGATCCCCTGGTCCGGTTCTGTGCTTTCTGCTATAACGTGCAGCCGGGGATCACCATTGACTATGCCACAGGGGAGAGCAGCGGGCCGGAGTTCACCGGAAACGATATCCCTGCGCTGATCGGCAGTGAGAGCGCAGAAACAGAATCTTCGCCGCAGTCCGGTAGTGAGGGCTCGGAAAAAGAATCGCCAACGCAGTCCGGCAGTGAGGGCTCGGAAAAAGAATCGTCAACGCAGTCCGGCAGTGAGAGCGCGGAAACAAAGTCTTTGCCGCAGTCCGGCAGCAAAGGTGCGGAAACTCTGCGGGCAGGAAATAACGGATCGGCAGCGGCAGACAGCAAGCCGGACGTCGGGAAATGGAAATATATTGTCAATGTAAGCTCCCTGAAATTTCACCTGCCGGGATGCCAATCCGTAGAAAAAATAAGCAGAAAGAACATGCAGGGTTTTAACGGAACCCGCGAGGAATTGATCGAGATGGGCTACACGCCCTGCAAAAATTGCAATCCTTAGGTGTAAAAAAACGGAGGCGGTGGTCATAATAAAGACCGGTTCTTCAAGAGTAATGGAGGAAAAAACAGATGAATGAACAGATGCTGGAAACTTTTTTGAACAGACGCAGTATCAGGAGTTTCACAGGGGAGCCTGTTCCGATGGAGAAACTCAACCAGATTATCATGGCGGGACTTTCTTCGGCCTCCAGCCGTGCGGCACGTCCCTGGGAACTGATCGTCGTCAGGGACAAGAACAAGCTGATCGATATGTCCGGATGCCGCCTGAAAGGTTCCTCCCGCATGCTGGCAGGAGCGGACGCGGCAATCGTGGTTGTGGGAGATGAGGAGCGCTCCGATGTCTGGATCGAGGACTGCAGTGTCGTCATGGCCAACATGCATCTGATGGCGTCCGCCCTCGGTGTGGGCAGCTGCTGGATTCAGGGCCGCGGACGCGAGGCAATTGACGGTGAGACCACTGAGGACTTCCTGCGCTGTATTCTGCAGTTCCCCGCAGAGTGCCGGCTGGAAGCAATCCTTGCGCTGGGAATGCCGGATGAAGAACTGCCTGCGAGATCACCGGAGAGCCTGCCTTTTCACAAGGTGCACATCAACAAGTATTGAAAAAATATTTTTAGCTGATCAAGCATATCGGCTGATCAAGCATTTTGGCTGATTAAGCATTTCAGTTGATAAAGAATTTTTGCTGAGCAAACATATCGGCTGATCAAGCATTTCGGCTGATTTCAGCAGGTACGGGAAAAGCATTTTCAGCAGAATATCTTTCCGGTCAAAAAAAACCGGCGGCCGCAGAAAACAGGTATGCTTTCTGACGGCTGCCGGGATGTATGTCCGATTTTGCCGAATGAGTGAAATAATCACTTTTACAATATTATTTATTCCAATTATTTATTCCGGGTGAGAAGACTTTTTATTTCAGGACCGCATCGAGCGCATGCTCAAGCGCTTCCCAGTTTGCCACGGACTGCTTGTTTCCGGAGATTTCCTTTGCGGCATCCGTGCAGCCGGCATCATCGAGGATCATACTGATTTCGTCAAAGGAATCGAGGATCATGCTGGCATCAAAGGAAATGGAGGACCAGTTGGCCTTGAGGTTTTCCTTCTGGGCGTCGGAGAGGCGGTTGACCTCATCTTTGACGGTGCTTGCCAGGAGGGTGGGATCCGCGTTGGCGGCATCAGCTGCATTTGCCCACTGAAGGAGCATGACAGAGGCTGCGGCAGCGCGAAGAGAGCTGCCTGCGGACTGGCCCCAGCCGGTGCACTCGACAAGCGCTTCGGAGAGAACGGATTCCTGCAGTGCGGTGTCAGCTTTGTCCCGCTCCGGGACGCCGTCCTTGATGGCCTCTGCGGCGCTGTCTTCGGGATTCGCGGCTGCGGCTTCCGCAGTGGAGGAAGTCGCGTCTGCAGCGGCAGTTTCCGCAGAAGTATCGGAAGTGTCGGCGGTTTCTGCCCCGGTAGAAGCTGCAGCAGACGTATCTGCCTCGGCAGCGGCAGCAGTGGCGGCAGTGGTATCTTCAGGCTCGGCAATCTCGGCAGCAGCGGAAGTGCCCGCGTCTTTGGCGGCGTCTGCGGCTGCGGAAGGCGCAGTGGGAACTGCGGCAGCTTCTGTGGCTGCCTGAGGGGCATCTGACGGAGCAGTAGTGGTGTGTGCGGTGCCTGAACAGCCGGCGGCGGTCACAGCCATGGCTGCGGCGAGAGCCAGAGCAAAGGTTTTGTGTAAAACAGGTTTTCCTAATTTGATCAAAATCTTATCCTTTCTGCGCGCTGCCCGGATTTATGAGGGCAGCAGGCGTGAATCGTCAAGATATCTTTGTTGTCTTTGCTGTTTTTGTTGTTTTGTATCTGCGGTCAGGAGACTATCCAGCAAATGTATCCGCTGCGGCAGTAACCGGCAGCCGGATTTTGATTAGTTCAATAATAGCACAGTTTGATTTGTTGTCTATGACAAATCTGTGTTAAATCCATGTACATTTTTGGCCGCAAGGGGAGAAATCATCACATGCTCAGAGGTAATTTCCACACTCATACGGTTTTCTGCGACGGCGCGAATACAGCGCAGGAGATGGCTGAGAGGGCCATGGAGCTCGGCTTTACGCATCTGGGCTTTTCGGGGCACATGGATCCGGATATCCGGATGGAACTGAAAAAGTATAATGCTGAGATCTGCCGGCTGCAGGAGGACTGCCGCGGGCGCATGGATGTTCTGCGAGGCGTGGAACTGGATGTGCTCTTTCAGCCGAGGGACGAGGAGGAAGCAAGGATCCTGGGACAGATGGAATATCTGATCGGATCCGTGCATTTTGTGGAGGCTGCGGACGGGAGCCTGTTCGCTGTGGATGACACCTTCGAGCGCCTCTCGGAGGGATGCAGGAAGTATTTCGGGAGCGATTTTTACCTGCTGTCTAAAGCCTATTATGAACTTGAGGCACAGGTTTATGACAGGCTGCAATGCACCTTTATAGGGCATTTTGACCTGATCACGCGCTTCAACGATGACCGGCATTATCTGGACGAATCGGATCCCCGCTATTACGGGCCCGCTCTGGAGGCCATGGAGTATCTTGTCTCCAGGGATGTTCCCTTTGAGATCAACTGCGGCGCTTTTAACCGGGGCCGGAAGGCGGAGCTCTATCCCAACCGCTTCCTCCTCAAAAAGCTGAAGGAGTTTGGCGGCGAGATCCTGATCAATTCGGATGCCCATCACAGAGATCTTCTGGACGGCGGCTTTGACCAGGCGGTGCGGACAGCGATTGACTGCGGCTTTACGCACACAAATTTCCTTGAGCACGGGGCCGATGGAAAGGTCGTCTTCCGTCAGGTCCCGCTGGATATCGTGTAAATTATTGAGAGCCCCCGGCTCTTCTCCCATGCGGAGCGTGTGCACCGGCAATGGAAGCGCTGACCTCTACAAATGTGCCGGCCCTTCTCCCATGCGGAGCGCATGCGCCGGCAATGAATGCTGCGGAGCACGGGCGCAGAAGCTGCGGACAGGGGCAATATTATAAATTATTATAAATGGTAGTGAAGGAAGCTGAGATATGCGCAGGAATTATATGAAAAGAAAAGGGTATTCTGTGCTGCCGGTGGTCTTGTGGATGACACTGGCACTGATCATCTGCGCGGGACTGATTCACCTGCTGCAGGGTGGTCAAAGTGCGGAAGAGGCCGCGCGCCGGCAGCTGGAGTCCGAGAAGGCTGTTCTGAACAGGCCGGAGGGACTGTCGGGGCTTCTGTTTTCCGACAAAGAAGTCCTGATGACGGAAGACGGCTGGTTCGGGCTGGTCAGGGATGACGATTCCGGCATCTGGTATGCCTATGTGCCCGCCGAGATGAAGGGGCAGCTGTACGCTTTTTTTGACAGTGAGCGCAGCCTCTCTATTGGGGGAGAAGATGTTTCCGGAACTTTTGCGTCCGGGGATGTTCTGCCGGTATTTGCCGAGGATGAAAAGTATACGTTTTCTCTGCCTGCTTTCGAGGACAAGGAGGAGGAGAGCGGGACGGTCGTCTTTTTATACACGGAAAATGTGCCCTCCATGTATATTGACACGGAGAGCGGCTCCATGAAGGCAATCGACTCGGACAAAAAGCATCAGACAGAGGAAGAAGCAGCCTATCGGATTTATCAGACGGACGGGACGCCGGATTCCAACGGAATGTGTGCGATCAAGGGACGCGGCAACAGCACCTGGTCCCAGGCCAAAAAGCCCTATAATCTGAAGCTGCGCAGTGACAATTCCCTGCTGGGCATGGACAAATGCTCCAAACTGTCGCTGATCTCCAACTACTGGGACTCCTCGCAGACGCGTCAGTACTACGGCTTTGAAATGGCGGAGCGGCTGGGCCTGGCCTACACGCCTCAGACCCGTTTTGTAAATGTCTATCTCAATGGCCGTTACCATAGTCTGTGTCTTCTCACGCAGCGGATCAATGTGGACGGCGGAACGGTAAAGATCACGGATCTGGATGAAAAAAACGACAGAGCCAACAGGGGAAGCGGTGATCCGGACCCGGTTGTCATGGACACCGATGAGGATGGAAACGAGGCAATAGCATATGCCTTCGGGAAAGAGCCGGCTGATCTCACGGGCGGATATGTCATCGAGTTTGACAGCCGCTATGAGAGGGAGGAGAGCTGGTTTAAAACCGAGACAAAACACATGGTTTTCAAATCCCCGCAGATGCCTTCCGTGGGGGAATATGAGTACATATCCGACTATGTGCGCGAAGCGGAGAAAGCCCTCTTTGCCGGCGCCGTGGTGGATAAGAACGGCGAGGCGGCAGAGGACGAATTTGATGAGACGGACGGCGTCAATCCCGATACTGGGAAAACAGTCTGGGACTATTTTGACATGGATTCCTGGGCGCGCATGTACCTGGTACAGGACTTTACCGTCCAGTCGGATGACGAGTACTACAGCTTCTTTTTCTACAAAGAAGCAGGGGATCCGCTCCTCTACTGCGGCCCCATCTGGGACTTTGACCTGTGCCTGGGAAATATGAACTGCGGAGAGTATTACAGGACCTCCGCCCAGACCCTCTGGCTGCGGGACGGACGCAAGCGCTGGCTCCACAGAATGGACCAGTTTCCGGAGTTCCGCGAGCGGGTCGCGGAGATTTTCCTCGAGGAATTCGCCCCCGTCATAGAGGATATCCTGGAAAACGAGTACGACCAAAACGTCGATCTGCTGGAAAAAGATACCAATCTCAACTACCTTCGCTGGGGCAAAAATCTGGATTACCGGGAGCGCACCGGCATGGTCAGGACACTGCTGGACAACCGCCTGAAATTTATGCGGGACTACTATTCCGACCCCGACAGCTACTGCCGGCTGCTCTTCCATTTTGCCTGGGGAGATTTTTCCTATTATGTAAAAAAGGGCGGGACCATGGGCTTTCTGCCGACCGCCGATTACGGGGAAAAACAGACATCCGCCCAGCGTGAGGGCAACGGCCTGATCATCGGCTGGCAGGACACCGGAAACGGTGAACTGCTCCAGGACTACACCGTGATCACGGAAAACCGGGAGTTCGACCCTGTCTATGAGTGAGATTATGGGTTGAGGGTCTGCTGAGAGCGGATCGGTCAGGTATCTGCCCGCATCCGGCGGAAGAACAGTCAGGTATCTGCCTGCATCTGGCAGAAATCAGAACAGGCAGATTCGTGTTTTTTCTGAAATGAAAAAGAAAAACTTGTAAAGTACAACCATGATTCCCGCAGTTCATAATTTTGTTTTTCTGTAATGTGAAAAAAACAGCTTCTAAAGTGCATAAAGAAGAGCCATTATTCTATATTAATTATTTTAAAACTGAAGATATAATATATTGTTGAGTGGATAAATGAATCTGGGTACCGGAAAGGGGGAAACAGAGAATGCATGACAAAAATACACTGGCACAGGAGCTTCGCGCAGGTGCGCTGAACACCAGGATTGAAGAGGTTTACGGCTGCACCGGGCAGCAGACGCAGGATTATGCAGAGCGTCTGGCAAGGGTGACGGAAGGCTTCGACAGCACTTTCCCGGAGAATGGAACGGACAAAATCGGTCTGTACAGTGCACCCGGACGCACAGAGATCGGCGGCAACCACACCGACCACCAGTGCGGCTGTGTTCTGGCGGCAAGCGTAAATCTGGATGCTGTGGCAGCGGCGGCGCCCAACGGCAAAAATGTGATCCGGTTCTTTTCTGAAGGCTACGGCATGATCGAGGTCGATCTGACCGACACAGATCCTGTGGAATCCGAAAAGGAATCTACAGCTTCCCTGATCCGCGGCATGGCAGCTCAGGCGAAAGCCCGCGGTTTTGCAGTCAGCGGTTTTGATGCCTATTGCACCAGCAGCGTGCTGGGCGGCTCCGGCCTTTCCTCCTCTGCCGCTTTCGAGACCCTGACAGGTGTCATTCTCAACGATTTCTATTGTGACAATACCTTTGATGCAGTGGAGATCGCCAAGATGGGCCAGAAGACCGAGAACAACTGGTTCGGCAAGCCCAGCGGCCTGATGGATCAGTCCGCCTCCTCTGTCGGCGGTGTTGTTGCCATCGATTTTGCCGATGTGGAGAAGCCCGTCGTTGAGAAGATCGATCTCAACCTGGCAAAGGAAGGCTATGCTCTCTGCATCGTCGATTCCCGTTCCAGCCATGCGGACCTGACCGATGCCTATGCCTCCATTCCCGTGGAAATGAAGAGTGTTGCAGCTCTGTTCGGCCAGGAGTACCTGCGTGGCATTACCGTGCAGCAGCTCATGGACAAGACTGCACAGATCCGCGAGACCTGCGGCGACCGCGCCTTTATGCGCGCCATGCACTTTGTACTGGATAACGAGCGCGCTCAGCAGGAGGCCCAGGCACTCCGCGCCGGAGATTTTACCAGGTTCCTGCAGCTTGTGAACGAATCCGGCCATTCCTCTTACGAATATCTCCAGAATACAGCTGTGGAAGGCAGTGTCCGCAACCAGGCGGTCAATGTCGCCCTCGCTCTCTGTGATGTGCTCCTTTGCGGCCGCGGCGCACACCGCGTGCACGGCGGCGGTTTTGCCGGAACGGTACAGGCTTTTGTCCCCATGGAACTCCTTGAGACCTTCCGGGCAGGCATTGATGCTGCCATCGGTGAGGGAAGCTGCCACGTGCTCTCCATCCGTCCCGTCGGCGGTGCCGTGCTGTAAAGACTAAAGACCAAAGACCAGGTGCCGCATGGGTAAAGGCTGCGCCTGGGTGCAGGATGGAAGCAGGTCCGTCGCAGGATCAGTGCAGGATGTGCCTGGCTGCAGGATGCGCAGGCGAGTTGCAGGATGCGGGGACGGGTCCGGAAGCTTCTTGATATCGCTGAAACACTGAAAACGTAAATATCGAAATACCGTAATACCGAATTACTGAATTACCTAATTACCTAATTACCTAATTACCGCAAGGGGTTGTTGATTGGCTGAGTGAACTGAAAAAGTTCAGCTGATCAACAGCCCCTTAATTCATGCCTTTGACTTGCCTTTGGGGGCGGGGTGCCGGCAATCGCTGCCATCCCTCTCTGTGAAGCGGTATTTCTGGTTCAAAAGCCCGGGATCACCACTGCTCCACCGACCAGTCAGCGATCGGACGCAGATTTCCGGAAAAGATCACCACTGCCTATACCGCCGGGACGGCCATGCTCACAGTGAGACGGTAAGACTGCACGAAAAGACTGCACAAAAAGACTGTTCTCATAGCGACTTGAGCGAAAAGGCACCCTTCATGTATAATTATTCCAGCGATCCAGCTTGAACATTCCTACAACTGACTGCGTTAAATGCGGAAAAGACCTGCACAGACGCCGGGGATCAGCTATCTGAAAAGACGGAATTGCCTCTGCCCGTATCGGATGGAACAGGCTTTCTGTTATTTTGCAATGGCAGGCATAGGAATGCGAGGAAGTCCAGGTGGGAGTTCGCAGAAAAAAGAAATTAAAAAAGAGAATATGGAGAATGGTCGTGGTTCCGGCCCTGATCGCCCTGGTCTTATTTATCATAGGGGGAATCGGAAAGGGGAAGAAAGAAACGCCGGTAACACAGAGGGCTTTAGAGAAACAGATCGAGTCTGCAGACCGTGCGCAGGCAGCGGGGAATCAGAAAGGAGCGGAAAAAGCAGCAGGGAGCATACCGGCAGCTGACATGGTGCCCCTTGCGGGGATCCCCTCGGCAGAACCCATGCAGAAGATCGCCTTTACGGCGGCGGACAGCGGCAGAGACCGCTTATCTGCACAGCGGTCCGTTCCGGTGCAGATCGATTCCTCCATCCTGGGGGGAGAGCAGTGGGTCAACTGCTGGGCGGTCTTTCTTCCTGCGGAAATGGCAGAGCATCCTGTAGTCTTTTTGTCAGGCTATCAGTCTGTGACGATGAGCCGGCTGGAAAAAGGGCAGTATCTGGACGGAGCCCGGCTGGGATGGGAGGCGGAAAGCGCTGACTTGTCCAAAGGCGAAGAAGGGGAGGAATCCGGTTCTTCGGGGACAGGGGCATATACCTATTCGTCGGGAGAAGAGGTGGCCGGACTTGAGAACGGCTCCGCTTTTGCAGTGGATCTGGAGGGAGAGAACGGCGAAGTCTACTCCGACATACTGTATGTTTTTTCCTGTTCCGGCACGGCTTCCATGTATCTGGACACGGAGAGCGGGAGCATGGCGGCTGTGGATACCGATCCCAACAAGCAGGTCAGCGAGAAGGGGCAGTTTGTGGTCTACAGGCCGGACGGCTCTGCCGACAGTGCTGGGGAGTGCGTGGTTTCCGGACGGGGAAACAGCTCCTGGAACATGAGCAAGAGGCCCTACAATGTAAATCTCGTGGAGAAGAAGAGTGTCCTGGGCATGTCTGCCTGCAGGAAGCTCTGCCTGCTTGCCAATACTTTTGATCCGACCAATCTGCTGGACAGGATCTCTTCACAGATAGCTCTGGATCTGGGCATGCGCGATACGCCGGAGGGGGAGTTTGTCAATCTCTACCTGAACGGACAGTATAACGGTCTGTATTATCTTTCGCAGCGCCCCAGGGCGGGCGGCAGTGTCCAGATCGACAAGATGGACGAACGCATCCAGCAGGCCAACGGCCTGGACAGCTATAGTCATCTGCCCAAGAAAATAGCCCTCCATAAGGAAGGCGACCGCCTGAAAAAATGGGCCTATGACTGGCCCAACGAGCCCCTGGACAATACCGGCGGCTACCTGCTGCAGCAGTATTCGCGATATAAGGGAGACGGCTGCTGGTTTTCGACGGTGCACCGGCGTTACCGGATCATGTCGCCCTCTTATCCGACTGTGGACGAGGTTAACTATATTTCGGATTACATGCTCTCGGCTGAGCGCGCCATTTACAGCGAGGACGGGAAAAACCCTGATTCCGGAAAACATTATTCGGAATTTCTGGATCTTGCTTCCTGGGAGGATATGTTCCTTCTGGAGGAATTTTTTGCAGAATGGGATGCGGAGCGCTGGAGTTTCTATGTCATCAAAGACCGTCGTGATCCCCTGCTCTACTGCGGTCCCATGTGGGATTTTGATCATTCCGCCGGCCTGATGATCTACGGGACCTATCCCGAGACGGCGGTCTCCACCCTGCTGATCCGTGACAGCCGTCACGGCTGGCTGAACACACTTCTCATGCGCGAGGAATTTGCCCGGGATCTGCACGAGCGCTGGAGGGAGCGCTTCTCCCCCGAAGTCCACAATTTCCTGGACAATCGGATGGAAGAGGAAATCAGCGCCATCGAATCGGCAGCCTACATGAACAATATCCGCCGCAGGAATGATACGGATTTCCGAATGGACGCGGATACGCTGACAACATGGCTGCAGCGCCGCCTGGCCTTCCTGGATTCCTACGCCGGAGACAGTGAGGAGAATGACGGAGCAGACCGCTACTGCCGCGTACTATTTCAGTTTTCCTGGGGAGACCTCTCCCACTATGTTCTCCGTTCCGACGAGATCGGCTATCTTCCCCTCCCCGAATACGGGGAGACCCAGATTCCCAGTCAGGTTGAGAAAAACGAGATCATCGGCTGGCAGGACGAGAACGGAAACGCAGTCAGCGCAGAGACGGTCATTGACCGTGACCGCATATTTACTCCG
>CAMKEX010000007.1 GCA_946411695.1 uncultured Lachnospiraceae bacterium | reverse complement strand
GGATCTTCGCGAGTGCCTCGACGAGACCCATCATCAGACCGGATGCAACGATGGCGGGAAGGATCGGAACGAAGACGTCACCGACGGTCTTCAGAGCCTGTCTCCAGACAGGAGCCTTGGCCGCGGCAGCTGCCTTGACGTCGTCCTTTGTGCCGGCTGCAACGCCGGTGATTGCGATGAATTCATCAAAGACTTTGTTGACGGTACCGGTGCCGATGATCAGCTGGAGCTGTCCGTTGGACTCGAACATGCCCTTGACGCCGTCGACTTCCTCGAGAGCCGCCTTGTTTACTTTCCCGTTATCTGCGATAACGAGACGCAGTCTTGTCGCGCAGTGCGCGGCGGAGACCACGTTTGCGCCGCCGCCGATATTATCAGCGATCTCTTGCGCACATTTGTGGTAATCCAATGCCATACCGGTTTCCTCCCTCTCTTGGGTCACATCAGATACTCTCAAACTACATCTGATGCAATGTGAATAATGCATTAACAGTTGCTGCTGATTTTTTGTAAACGTTTTCAGTTACACTTTATTTTATTTTAATTTTTTCCATTTGTAAACTGGGTTTTCTCCCAATAATAGGATATTATTTTGTGCATTTTGACAAAATTACAAAAACATAGAAATGGAATCACCCTAAACTTGATAAAGTTATTTTGAAAACGATTGCAAGCCAAATGAATTACATATCTGTCATATCTGTCAGGTCTGTTCTGCGCGGGCTCAGCCGCCCGCCTTTCCGCAGACATTGTTCCGCAGACAGCGATCTGCGTCCGCCTCAGTCACACATCTGTGCCTGCCTCAGTCACACAGTCCCAGATCCCTGAAAGCTTTGGCCAGCCCGTCCTCGGTCACTGCGGGGCAGACAATGTCGCTCATTTCCTTGAGGGCGCTGCTGCCGTTGGCCATACAGACGCTGGTGCCGACCGTCTGGATCATCTCCAGGTCGTTCATGCTGTCGCCGAATCCGATGGTGTCTTCGACGGGAATCCCCAGGTGCTCGCAGACGCGGAGGACGCCGCGTCCCTTGTCAAATGCGCGGCCGATCAGCTCGCCGTTGAGACAGGGGTGGTCGGGATCAGTGATCTCCTGGATCACAAAGTTAAAATCCTTCTCCAGAAGGTCCCTGGCGGGCTGGAGCTGATCGTCCCGCAGGCACATGATCACGACCTTGTAGACAGGCTTGGTGCCGTCAAACTGCGACATGGGCAGGATGTTGAGACTCTCCGCCAGCGCCTTGCGCCAGCGCTCAATCTCGCTGTTGCCCCCCGGGCCGGAGTTTTCACTCAGAAATGATCCCAGGTCCTCGTCGCCGTAAGTCGCATCCAGCGTCTCGACTGTACAGAAGACACCCTCCGCATGGAGCGCCTCCAGGGCAGTCTGTGCCTGTTCCCTTGTCATAGGATGATCATAGATCACTTCGCCGTCGACCGTCACATAGCCGCCGGCACTTGCAACGACACCGTCAAATCCATAGTGAAGAAGGGGGGAGAGCATGGCGTAATTTCTTCCAGTACACAAAAGCACCTTATGTCCCTTCTCCTGGGCGCTGCGGATTGCCTTCAGCGCACTCTCCGGCGGGATATTGGAGCCGGGCTCCGTCAGTGTCCCGTCGATATCGAGAAAAATCAGTTTCTTCCCCATAATATTATTCAATCCTTTTCTTGAGTTATACAGAGCCGCGCTCCATGATCTGATACTGCAGGCGGATCTGCCTGGGCCTTTCTCTGTCCTCCTCCCTGCCGAGAAGGTTCAGCAGCAGTCCTGCCGCTTCCTCTCCGCACCGGCGGAAGAAAAGACGGGCGGTCGTCAGACCCGGAACAGATATATTGTCCATCCAGCTGTCGCCGACGCCGACGATGCTGACATCCCGGGGAATCTCCCTTCCGGCCTCGCGCAGGGCGGAAATAGCTCCCATTGCCATTGTATCGGTCGCACATACGACCCCATCCAGATCCGGGCACTTCTGCAGCAGCCGCTCCATGGCCTCCTTTCCTCCCTTTGCCTCAAATGAGCTGACCTCATAGGGCATGGCAGAGGCATTGAGCCCCGCATCCAGAAGAGCCTGCTCTGCTCCGCGGCGGCGGTTCAGACCGGCTGCGATGTCTTTTTCCGTCGCGCCGATCATGACGATCCGGCGCCTTCCTTTTTTAATGAGAAGCCTGGTGAGTTCACGGACAGCGTGAAAATCATCGTGATACACGCAGGGAAATTCTTCAAAGTTCTGACCTGTGATGACAACCGGTACGCGGCTGCTGCGGATCATTTCCTTCATCTTCGGCGTCATTTCGGCGCCCATCAGGATGATCCCGGCCACCTGGCTCTCCTGCATGACCTGCATATAGCGGAGCTCCGTATCGGGATCATGTTCCGTACAGCCCAGAAGTGTCATATATCCCTGCTCAAACAGTGTACACGAAGCTCCGGCTGTGATCTGGCTGACAGAATCGGAGTACAGGCGGGGGACGATGACCCCCACCTGATTGATCCGTCCTGTGCGCATGGTCTGGGCCATCGGATTGGGCCGGTAACCGGTCTCTTCGATCGCCTTTCTGACACGCTCCCTCTTTTCCGGGCTTATGGAACCACCGTTGAGATACCGGCTGACTGCCGCGGGCGAAACACCCGCCAGCCGGGCAACTTCTTTTATGGTCATGTCTTCTTCTCACATTTCAAAGCTTTGCACGTGTGATTTCTGACAGGCAGCAGTTTATGCTTCTGCCTGCGCATCCTGTGCGGGTTCTGCCTTTTTGGCAGTCTTTTTGGCTGCAGTCTTGCGGACGGAAGTCTTCTTCTCCGCGGGAGCTGCCCCGGCATCCTTTTTGGCTTTGGTGCCTGCCGCCGCACGCTTTTTCGGCGCCGCCTTCTTTTCTGCGGGCGCTGCCTCTGCGGCTGCTGCAGGAGCTGCTTCAGCTGCCGCTGCGGGAGCCTCTACGGCTGGTTCTGCTGCGGCTGCTTCGGCTTCCTTCTGGGCTTTGGTCTTTCTGGGAGCGCGCTTTTTGGGAGCAGCTTCCTTCTTTTCTGCAGGTTCTGCAGCTTTCTTCCCGGCTGCGGGCTTCTTTGCGGCTTTTTTCTTGGGAGCCTGCTCAGCTTCAAATGCGGAGATCTTCTCACCCATATCTGCCATGAAGTGCTCTTCGCGCTTGGGTACGGGCTTGTTGAAATCTGTCAGCAGCCAGACGAAGTCGTAAGCCGGAAGGTTGATATTCTGGGCCTCACGGGGCTCGCCGGTGATGAGGTCGTAGTAAGGATCGCTCTCATTGATCCATGCTGTCTCGTCATTCTGGCTGAAGTTGAAGAGCGCGATGAGCTTCTCGCCCTTGAAGTAACGGCCGATGCCGAGGATATGGTCATTGTAGGGTTCCACGATCCATGTATCCGCTTCGCTGTCAAAGACTTCGTGCTCGGCACGGATCTTCTCCATAACGCGAAGGGCATTGAAGATCCTGCCTTCGCGGGTCGAAGGATCGTTTCTGAGCGCGACTTCATCCCAGTTGAGGTCGCCGCGGTGCAGATAGCGGCTGTCATCCCACTTCAGCGGGTTCTCGTGGTATGTATAATCATTCTTCTGACCGATCTCATCGCCGCTGTAGAGGACCGGGATTCCGCTCTGGGTGAAGAGGAAGGCGTGGAGCATGATATCCATGCGGATAGCGCGGTCCAGCTTGTAATCGTCCATCTCGTATTCAGCAGCTTCAATGCCGCACAGAGAAGCGGTCGTGCCGCAGAGACGGGCATCGCCCAGGCGGGGATCGTCATTGTAGAGCTCGCCGCGGGCATCGCTGTTGTAGCCCTTGCCGGTCAGATAGTCGTTGAGATATTTCTTGTGAGGAACTTCCTCCATGCCGAAAGCCTTGAGGAAATTGTAGTCAAGGCCCCAGCCGATATCGTCGTGGCAGCGCAGATAGTTCAGGAAGGTGTAGTCGTGAGGAAGCGCAAAGACTGTCTCCATCTGGTGGCGGAGAAGGCGCACATCATGAGTCGCCACTGTGTGCCAGGTGCTGGCCATGGTCGTGACATTGTAGAGCATGTGGCACTCGGGCTTCTCGATGGTTCCGAAGTAGGGAACGACCTTGGAGGGCTCCATGACGACTTCGCCCAGGAGCAGGGTTCCGGGGCAGACCACCTCAGTGGCCATGCGCATCATGCGGACCAGGGTGTGGACCTGAGGGAGGTTGCGGCAGCTGGTGCCCAGTTCCTTCCAGATATAAGGGGTCGCGTCAAGGCGGATGATATCGACGCCGTGGTTGCACAGGTTCAGCATGTCCGCGGTCATGTCATTGAAGACCACAGGGTTGGCATAGTTGAGATCCCACTGATAGGGATAGAAAGTGGTCATGACCACTTTTCCGGCCTCTTCGCACCAGGAGAAGTTTCCGGGCGCGGTCTGCGGGAAGACCTGAGGAACAGTCTTTTCAAATTCACTCGGAATCGACCAGTCATCATAGAAGAAATATCTGTCCTGATATTCTTTCTCGCCTGCGCGGGCGCGCTTTGCCCACTCGTGGTCCTCACTGGTGTGGTTCATAACGAAGTCCAGGCAGACGCACATGCCGCGGTTATGGCACTCGTCGCCGAGTTCTGCCAGGTCTTCCATTGTGCCCAGAGCCGGCTCAACCTTGCGGAAATCCGACACTGCGTAGCCGCCGTCGCTGCGGCCGGCAGGGCTGGCCAGAAGGGGCATGAGGTGGACATAGTTGAGTCCGCACTCCTGCAGGTAGTCCAGATGCTCCTTGACGCCCTGCAGAGTACCGGCGAAGCAGTTGGTATACATGAGCATGCCGAGCATCTCGTTGCCCTTGTACCACTCCGGAACTTCCTCGCGCATCTGATCCCACTGCTTCAGGACCGGTGAACGCTGAGAATAATACTCATAGAGCATATCGCAGAAATACTCGAATGCCTGCTGATCGTTGTTGTACAGTTCCGCATAGAGCCACTTGAGCTCATCGTAGTGCTTCTCCAGCCTTTTTGAAAACTCGGGCTCCCAGTTTTTCTCTTCAAACATGAACCTGTTCCTCCTCTCAGGATTTGTTGATAAAGAGTTTGTAATCGATTTCACAATAAATACATTATAAAAAAAATATAAACTCTGTGCAATTCGCAATCCCATGAACTTCTGACGGTTTTTTTGTTACATTTGCACAAATTTACAGGAAGGCCGGCGAAATCTGTACTATTTTCAACAAAAAACTCCCCGCCTGACAAACCGGTCTCAATCTTGACCGCCTGCTGTCAGAGAGGGGAGTTCTGTTTTCAGATTGTCTGCCTTCCGGCTGTTATTTTTCCCGCCTTCCGGCTGTTTTGTCGGCCTTCCGGCTGTTTTGTCTGCCTTCCGCCTGTTTTTAAATCATTGATCTCCTTGCCGGGGCTTCCATCGCAGGAGGATGCCCGATTCGGGAGGGAGGCTGATACGCAGGATGCCGTCAGTAATATAGAGAGGCAGGAGCCCTTCCTGCGCGGAACTGTCTTCGCAGGTCTCGTCGTCCGGAAGCAGTTCCCTGGCTGCGGTATAGCCGGTGCGCTCTGTTCTGAGCAGACATTCGAGTTCTGCCCTTGCCGGAATGCCCGCACAGGTAATATCCGCATGGTACTCGATCGTGTCATGGTTGATGTTGATCAGTACGAGAAAGGACTCCGGACATCTGTCCGCAGGCCGGACAGTGACGTCTCCGCGGCTAAACCTTGCGTAGACCAGCAGTCCGTCCGCGTCAGGCAGCCGCAGGACCGATCCCCGCCGAAGAGCCCGGCTTGTACTGCGGAGTCCTGTCAGGATCCTGTGGTAGAGGATGAGGCTGTGATCCTCTCTGCCCCAGGGATAGGTCCTGCGGTTGTCAGGATCCGTAAAACCGCCAAGACCGGCTTCATCGCCGTAATAGATGGTGGGTGCCCCGGTCCATGTCATCTGCAGCAGGACCGCCTGCCGCATGACCTCCATTTTGACACCTTCCAGGGCTGCCTCGGGGCCTGCCTTCTCCGTCCTTCCCACAATGCGGTTGGTGCGGGTGAGGAAACGGGAGTGGTCGTGATTGGAGAGTTCGTTCATGCTGATGCGCAGGGCCGCCTCCGGCATCGCGCTCTGGTTTGTAAACAGCGCATCGTGCCAGAAGGAATCCGGATCACCGTAGCGTTCTTCGTTGCGTCCGTCACTGTGCTTTTCCATTCCCGTGAGGAAAAAGGTGACAGGCTCCATAAAGAACTCATAGTTCATGATGGTATCCCACTCGTCTCCCTGCAGCCATTTCCGCGAGTCTGTATAATTCTCGGCAAGGATGATCGCCTCCGGATTGGCCTCCTTGACCGCCTTGCGGAAGCGCTTCCAGAACCTGTGGTTAAACTCTGAGGAGTATCCCAGGTCCGCGGCTACATCCAGCCGCCAGCCGTCGGCATTGTAGGGGGGTGAAACCCATTTCCGCCCGATCTCCAGGATCTTCTCACACAATTCTTCGGAATTCTCATAATTGAGCTTGGGCAGGGTACCGAAGCCCCACCATGCGTCGTAGGAATCGTTGCCCGGCCATCTGTCGCTCTCAAATTTAAAGTAATCCGCATAGGGGGATCTTTTGGACGCGCGGGCGCCCTTTTTGCCGCCGGGGAGCTGCTCATAGATCTTCTCGGCATCCAGCCAGCGGTGGAAGGATCCGCAGTGATTGAAAACACCGTCCAGGATGACGCGGATCCCCCTGCGGTGCGCCTCTTTCACAAGATGCGCAAAGAGCCGGTCGCTGGCCTCGAGATTGGCGGGGTCCGTCACACGGCACAGATACCGGGAGGCTTTGCGGTTGGAGCGTGTCCCTTTGGACAGTTCCTCCTCCCGCAGGGACTCCAGTCCCTGTGTTGCGTCCGGCCACCACATCAATGTTTCTGAATTCCTGCCCGCAGTGGAGATGCGGCCCGCGCCGCCCCTGGGATTCTTTGCGCCCCTGGCCGGATTTTTATCCGCCGGGACAGCGTTCCTGTTGCGGGGGCGGAAGAGAAGCTCTCCTTCGTCGTGCACGATCCTGCCGAAATGGGGATCAATGTGGTCATAATCCTGGGTATCGTATTTGTGGCTGGAAGGAGAGAGAAAGATCGGATTGAGGTAGATGGCTTCCACCCCCAGTTTCTTCAGATAATCCAGCCTGTCGATCACGCCCTGCAGGTCTCCGCCGTAGAATTCCCGATAGCTGTTGGGACCCGGGGGCCTGTCCCAGTCCCAGACTGCCAGGCAGGGCTTTCCCATATAGCTGTATTCTCCGGTCAGCACATCGTTGGAAGGATCTCCGTTGCTGAAGCGGTCAACGAAGATCTGGTACATCACGGCGCCCTCCGCCCAAGCGGGCGTATGGAAGCCGGGAATGACATGCCACCAGTCCACAGCACGGATCGTATTCCTCACACCGCGGCGGGTATATTTGTAATTTCGTCCGTCAACAAAGATCTCAAAATAATAGCGAAGGGGCGTCCTGTCCACCTCAAACTGCACCGAGTAATAGTCAAAACAAGCGTCCGACTCACTTTTGCGCATGCGCAGATGCTGTCTGCCCTCTGTCACGAGAAAACAGGTCTGTGCCTTTCCCTTCAGCACGCGGAGCCGTATGGTGACCTTCTCATACAGGTCCGGCTGCGCGGGTGTAATATAATCTTCTGTTGCGTCACTGAAAAAAGCACCTTCTCCGGAGCCTTCCCGATAGTATCCATCGTAAAACATCCATCCGTCTCCTGAGGAATGTAAGGCGGCAGTTCCTGTACGGACTGCCGCCTTCATGCCGGCCTGATCGTGTCCTGCCGGTTATGTCTGAATCACGCACCGGCCGGGTCGTGTCCTGCCGGTTATGTCTGAACCACGCACCGGCCGGGTCGCTTCCTGCCGGTTATGTCTGAACCGCTCTGCCCGCGCTTAACCGCAGGTAAACTGTCACACTTCAAGGGGCGCCTCCGCGGCAATGCCGGATCGGCTCTCCCTGAAAATATCATCGAACTCTTTTCCTGTCAGCTTCTCCTTCTCCATCAGCAGAGCAGCTGTGCGGTGGAGAACATCCATGTTGTCGGAAATGATCTGTTTCGCTTTGCCGTAGCAGTCGGAAATGATGGTGCGGATCTCCTTGTCGATCTCGCCGGCCATATATTCACTGTTGCGTTTCTCATGTCCGATGTCATATCCGAGAAAGACGTCCTCTCCGCCCTGCTCGTAGTTGATGGTTCCGATCGCTGAGGACATGCCGTAGCGTGTCACCATCTGGCGGGCGATATTGGTGGCCTGCTTGATATCCTGAGAGGCTCCGGTCGTAATATCATCAAGAACCAGTTCCTCTGCGATCCGGCCGCCGAGGCTGACCATGATCTCCTGCAGCATACGGCCGCGTGTGTAATACATCTCGTCGCGGTCGGGCAGGGGCATGGTATAGCCGCCCGCGCCGTTTCCGGTGGGGATCACAGAAATCGTATAGACATCTCCGACATCCGGCAGTTCATGGAAGAGGATGGCGTGGCCAGTCTCGTGATAGGCTGTGATGCGTTTTTCCTTCTCGGAAATAACATGGCTCTTCTTCTCAGTGCCGATGCCGATCTTGATGAAGGCATTTTTGATATCCGCCTGTGTGAGGAAGGGACGGTCCGCCTTTGCCGCAGCAATGGCAGCCTCATTGAGCAGATTTTCGAGGTCAGCGCCGGAGAAGCCCGCCGTAGTGCGCGCGATCTCCTCCAGATCCACATCGTCGCCCAGAGGCTTGTTGGCAGCATGGACCTTGAGGATCTCCTCCCTGCCCTTCACGTCGGGACGTCCCACAGAGACTTTGCGGTCAAAACGGCCCGGCCTGAGGATCGCGGGGTCGAGGACGTCGACCCTGTTGGTCGCCGCCATGACGATGATCCCTTCATTGACACCAAAACCGTCCATTTCCACGAGCAGCTGGTTGAGGGTCTGTTCGCGCTCGTCGTGGGAGCCTCCCAGGCCTGTACCTCTGCGCCGTGCGACAGCGTCGATCTCATCTATGAATACGATGCAGGGCGAATTCTTTTTTGCTTCTTCAAACATGTCGCGGACGCGGGACGCGCCGACACCGACAAACATCTCCACAAAATCGGAGCCCGAAATGCTGAAAAAGGGCACCTTTGCCTCTCCTGCAACAGCTCGTGCCAGAAGAGTTTTACCTGTTCCGGGAGCGCCCTCGAGAAGGACTCCCTTGGGGATACGCGCGCCGACTTTGGTGTACTTGGCGGGACTGCGGAGGAAATCGATGATCTCCTCCAGATCCGATTTTTCCTCGTCAAGGCCGGCGACCTGCTTGAAAGTCACTTCCTCGCCGGTGGAAAGACGGGCCCTGCTCTTGCCGAAATTCATCATCTTGGCATTGCCGCCGCCCATGCCCTGACCGGACATCAGATAGAAGAACAGGAAACATATGCCCATTACGAGGATCATAGGGAGCACATTGGTCAGGAATGTATTCTCTGCCGGAATGTCATGGACAACCGTCATGACATTTGCCTCGCGCGCCATCTCCTCTATGTCTGCGATCACCGTGGCATACAGGATCTCCCTGTCGCCCTCTTTCCTGACCACAGTGGCATAGCCTGTCATATTGTCTTTGTTCGGGCTGATCTCCACCCGTTCTACCTGCTCCTCCTGCAGTTCCTTTGCAAACTGTTCCTTCGTATAGGCTGTATCTCTTGAAGAGAGCGTATTGCGAAGAAACGGAGAAAAGAACATGAAGAATAATGCTGCCATGACAACCAGCCCCAGGTAATTGCCGTTGCCTCTTTTTGGTCTGTTTTCCAAAATATTCTCCTACTCTTCGACCCTGCCGCTCGCCGGAGCGGCACCCTTCACTGTTTTCGCGAAGGCGGAAACGGTGAAGAATCACTCTTTATTCTTCTTCCAGACCGGTTATGACACCGATGTAGGGAAGATTGCGGTATCTCTGGTCGTAGTCCATTCCCCAGCCGACCACGAACTGATCGGGCACTTCGAATCCCTTGTAATCTACTTCAATATCGATCTCAGGCGCACGGCGGGAGGGCTTGTCCAGAAGGGTGCAGACCCGGATGGATGCCGCTCCGCGGCTGCGGAACAGGTCCTTCAAAAAGCTCAGCGTCCTTCCCGAATCGATGATATCCTCTACGACGATGACGTCCTCACCCGTGAGTGGCTCCTCGAGGTCCTTGATGATGCGGACAATCCCGCTGGAAGTGGTCTTGCTCCCGTAACTGGAGACAGACATGAAGTCAAAGGTCACCGGCAGCTCGATGCGCTTGGCCAGCTCGCACATGAAAAAGACCGCGCCGCGGAGAATGCATACCAGACGGACCGACCGACCGGCATAGTCCCTGGTGATCTGTTCGCCCAGTTCCCGGATCCGGTTGTTGACGTCTTCTTCACTGATCATCTCTTCTATTCTGTAAGCCATCTTTCTCTCCTCTTTCAGTATGATTGTGCGTAGATTCCCTGCCGGGATTCCACCGGATTTCCAGAATTTTCCCTGTTTCCGGAGTAACCTTGCGGGAGTCACCCATCCGCAGTCCCGGGATCCAGAGCGCTTCCTTTCCGATAAAGGGAAGCACGATCCTGTCACGGGCTCCTGCACTCACTTTTCCGTCCAGCATGATCCTTGCAAGCTTTTTGGAGATCGTCTTCCCGGACTGCACAGACTGTTCACTGCCGTCCTGCAGGCGGTCCTGCTCCGAAGAGCCGCCTTCCCGCTGTGTTTTCGGAGTCACATACAGGGCCATATAGTCGCCCGGCTGACGGGTTCGAAAAACAGGAAACGTTCCTATTTTATCATAATCAAACCATTTCGTATACTCATTTCGGGGAATTGAGGACATGCTTCCGTCAAAATCCCGCACGCAGACGGTGTACTCTGACTCCGAGGCAGGATAGTTCCTGCCGGCAGCAGATCCGGCAGTGCCGGGGACCGGACGCGGCTGCGCTTCACCTTCCGAAAGCGGCTGCGGACACGGCTGCGCTTCACCTTCCGAAATCGGCTGCGGACACGGCTGCGCTTCACCTTCCGAAAGCGGCTGCTGGCACGGCTGCGATCCCGTCTCTGTACTTCGGCAGAAAAAAAGTTTTCCGGCACATTTCAGGACCATGACGCGGTCCGGCATGGAGAGCTGTCCATCCGTCTTTTTGCGGCAGAGGCGGCGGAGAGCATCCACGTGCACTGTTCCGATATCCCGGCCGGTCTTTGTGCTTTCGACAAGGCATCTGTAGAGGATCCTGCCCTGCAGATACGGCTCCTCCTCCAGGAGAGCATCCAGCAGGAGAACAGACCGGCACAGACAGGACTCCGGAATGAGGAGCCTGTCCGCAGGCAGGAACGCCGCCCTGCACCGCTCAACAGCCCTGTCCGTGGCCGCGGCCAGATAGTCCTCCGCCTCCGCGCAGGCAGAGGCAAACTGTGAGATCCTCAGCGCAGCGGCTGCATTCACCCCCTGCTCAAGCCGCGGCAGGATCTGACTGCGAAGATAATTGCGGGTGTATGCCATGTCCGCATTGGTCTCATCCTCCCGCCACTTCACTCCTTTTTCAGTCAGATATGCCTCAATGGAGGCCCTGCTCTCAGCCAGGAGGGGCCGGATGATCTGTCCGTTCACCGGCAGCATGCCGCGCGCCCCCCGCAGGTCTGTTCCCCTGCAGAGATGGAACAGGACCGTCTCTGCCTGGTCCTCCCGGTGGTGGGCGACAGCGATCCTGAAAGAGGACTCCTCACTTTGCTGCCCCGAATTTCGGCAGACCTGCCTGAACGCGTCGTAGCGGAGCATGCGGCCCGCCTCCTCGACGCCCGTCCCCCACTCTTTTGCGGCGGCGGCAGCATCGACCCGGAAGACGGTGCAAGGCACCTTCATCTGCCTGCAGAGTTTCTCCACATATTCCAGGTCCTCCCGGGCGGCGGCGCGCAGGCCGTGGTGTACGTGAACCGCCTGAAGGCTGAAGCCCATCTGACCTGACAATTCATGCAGAAGCAGCAGAAGGCACAGCGAATCGGCTCCCCCCGAGACACCTGCGACAACGGTGTCCCCGGGGCAGATCATCCCGTGATCTTCTATGTATTGTCTGACGCGTCCTCTCAATGTGTCCATAAGGCCTCCGCCAATGAATACAATCGCGCCATGCAGTATATGCATGACGCGATCTTTTTAGTACCCTGCTATTTATCTTCCTTGAAGACTGTCTCGCCTTCGTAGATCAGCCCGAGTTTCTCGCGGGCGATCTCTTCTATATAAGCATCCGTAGATGTATATCTGCGGTACTCTTCAATATCAGCGGCGCGCTGCTCTTCTGTCTGAATCTCTTTCTTCAGCTGTACGGCACGTTTGCGGTTCTCACCCAGGCGCCTGTTCAAGGACATTCCGTTCACCGATACAGCGATCATGAGGATCACGACGACGAGGCCCGCCAGAAACATACTCAGATGATCATTGCGGCTGGTCTGTGTCAGGAGCACTCTGTTCCGGGTCTGGGTCCGGGTCCTGTTCGTTCTCCTTCTCGCCGCACGCTTTTGCGGTCTTCGGGTTGATTTCATCGCTTTTCCCTCTCTTCTGACCATGCCGGAGCACCTTAGTGCGCAGGCATCGTCAGCAATATCCCGTTTCAGATGCTCTTCTCAGCAATAGCGGAAGAGATCCTGCACTTCCTCTTTGCGGACATTGTCGCGGACCGCCAGGACTTCGGCTTTCGTCTCGCGGTCACCGAACGAGATCCCTATGATGTCTCCGGGCTTTACTTCGGCACTGGCTCTGGCGATTTTGCCGTTCAGAGTCACTCTGCCGTTGTCACAGGCTTCATTCGCCACTGTCCTGCGCTTAATGAGCCTCGTGACTTTCAGATATTTGTCAAGTCGCATATCCTGCCTGCTTTCTCAGCATCTCACTGCTCTGTCTCTTCTCTATATTTCTGATACAGCCCGCTGCCTGACGACAGCGGGCTGTTTCATTATCAAGACCTGGCAGTTTTTCAGCCGTTGACAGCATCCTTGAAGGCCTTGCCTGCTTTGAATTTAGGTGTCCTGGAAGCGGAAATCTGGATGGACTCGCCTGTCTGAGGGTTTCTGCCCTCTCTTGCAGAGCGCTCACCGATATCGAAGGTGCCGAAGCCTACCAGCTGGACCTTCTCGCCTTCCTTGAGGGCCTCAATAACAGTCTCGGTAAAAGCCTTATATGCCTTCTCTGCATCCTTTACAGTAAGTCCTGATTTCTCATGCATTTTGTCAATAAACTGTCCCTTGTTCATAATCTCTCCTTGTATTCTTCCCTGCACGCAGGTTGTTATGATTGTTTTTGTCCCGCCTGGCTGTACAGGACTTCTGCAAATTAATATTACTTGTTTTGCACTGAATTTGTCAATACAGACCTGGCATCTGTATATTTGCCCATCAGATAGGTTTTTTCATTGTGGGAGGGTTCTCTGATCACATCTTCGAACATTGCCTCCAGAACTTCCCTGAACTGCCTGCCCGGCCGCATTCCCGCGGCGATCAGATCATCCCCCTTGACGGCGAGGTCTTTCATGGAAAGGCAGTCACCCTCTTCCAGAACCTTTCTGTAGAGGAAACGGACATCTTCCAGATAGTCCAGCTTTTCCTGCCTCCTGTATTCACTCTGAGCCAGGGTATCGGCCTCTTTGACCTCCAGATAGAGCGGGAAAAGATCCTCTCCGATCTCTACGACCGCCTTGCGCACGCCTGCCGGTGTCAGTCTGACTGCCCGGTCGTGGCAGCGGACCAGCTTCACGACGCTTTTGCGGGTCGCATTGTCCGATTTGAGGCGGCGGAGGATGTCATTCGCCATCTGCGCGCTGATTTCCTGATGACCGTGAAAATGGTCAATGCCCTCTTCATCGGTCGTTTTGCAGGCCGGCTTGCCGAAGTCGTGCAGCAGCATGGCCAGGCGCAGGACCCTGTCCGGACGCGCGTTCCCGATGGAGACGATGGTATGCTCTCCCACACTGTAGCAGTGGTGCGGGTTGTTCTGCGCAGTCTCCATACAGCGGTCAAACTCCGGCAGAATGACGGCTGTGATACCGCACTCATAGGCCATTCTCAGCTTTTCGGGATGCGGGGACAGAAGAAGTTTCTCCAGCTCCGAGGCGATCCTCTCGGCACTGATCTTTGAGAGCGTGGGGGCAAGTTTCTTCATTGCCCGCAATGTCTGCTCCTCAACTTGGTAGCCGAGCTGGGCCGCAAAGCGGACGGCGCGCATGATCCGCAGGGCATCCTCTCCGAAGCGCTGCATGGGATCTCCGACCGCACAGATCAGTCCCTTTTCCAGATGTGTCAGTCCGTCGAAATAATCCTGCAGTCCGTATTTTTCGCTGTAGGCCATGGCGTTGATGGTAAAATCCCTGCGCTGCAGGTCCTCCCTGAGGCTGGCCGTAAAGGTGACCTCTGAGGGATGTCTGCCGTCCAGATACTCGCCATCCACCCTGTACGTCGTGACTTCGTAGGGTTCGCCTCCCTCCAGGATCGTCACTGTCCCGTGTTTGAGACCTGTGTCGATCGTGCGGGGGAACAGGGCTTTGACCTGCCTCGGAAGCGCCGATGTCGTGATATCCCAATCGTTGGGGTTTCTTCCCAGAAGGCTGTCCCTCACGCATCCGCCGACCACATATGCCTCATAACCGTGTTCTTCCAGCCTGCGCAGAATCTTCGCAGCTCCCGGCGGAATCTTTATTTCAATCTCTCTCATAAAAACTCCTTCCCGAAACCTCCTCTGCGCAGAAAAAGGCCGGTCAACGTCTGTCTGCCGGCAGGTCTCATCAATAGGACTTGCCCCAGTAGACCATCTTCTTCGCGGGCTTTCCGCAGCAGACACAGGTCTGTGCGATCTCCTCCTGCTCGAAGGGGATGCAGCGGCTGGTAACGCCGAATTTCTCTTTGATTTCTTCTTCGCAGGCAAGTTCGCCGCACCACATGGCCTTGACAAAGCCCGTCTTCTCCGCGAAGGTCTTCTCGAATTCTTCGCGGTCGGCAGCCTTGTAGGTGTGCTCCTCGAGATGCTTTTTGGCGCGCTCGAACATATCGCTCTGGATCTGCTCCAGGAGCTCACCGATGCGGGCTGCCAGCTGATCCAGTTCGCACTCCTCCTTGGCGCCGGTATCTCTGCGGGCGATGATGCACTTGCCGTTCTGGATGTCGCGGGGACCGATCTCGACGCGGAGCGGGAAGCCGCGCATCTCCTGATCAGCGAATTTGAAGCCGGGGCTCTTGTCGCTGTCATCAACCTTGACGCGGAAATTGCTCAGGGCCTCTTTCAGCTCATATGCCTTGTCGAGGACTCCTGCCTTGCGCTGCTGGATGGGAACGATCACGACCTGTGTGGGCGCGATGCGGGGAGGAAGCACCAGACCGGAATTATCGCCGTGGACCATGATCAGGGCTCCGATGATACGGGTGGACAGACCCCAGGAGGTCTGGAAGGGGTGCTTCTGCTTGTTGTCCTTATCTGTAAACAGGATGCCGTATGCCCTGGCAAAATCATCGCCGAAGTCGTGGCTGGTGCCGGACTGCAGCGCTCTGCCGTCGTGCATCAGGGCTTCGATGGTATAGGTCGCAACTGCGCCCGCAAATTTCTCCTTGTCGGTCTTTCTGCCCTTGATGGTGGGGATGGCCAGATCCTCGGCGCAGAAATCCGCATAGACGTTCAGCATCTGCTGTGTCCTTGCCTCTGCCTCTTCCGCTGTTGCATGGACAGTGTGTCCCTCCTGCCACATAAACTCACGGGAGCGAAGGAAAGGCCTGGTCTCTTTTTCCCAGCGGACAACACTGCACCACTGATTGTAGATCATGGGAAGGTCGCGGTAGGACTGGATCTCGCCTCTGTAGAAGTCGCTGAACAGGGACTCGGAAGTGGGGCGGACACATACGCGCTCGTCAAGCTTTTCGGAACCGCCGTGGGTGACCCATGCAACTTCAGGCGCAAAGCCTTCTACAAGGTCGCTCTCCTTGCTCAGGAGACGCTCCGGGATCAGCATGGGGAGATAGACATTCTCCACGCCCACTGCCTTGAAACGTGCGTCGAGATGTTTCTGTACTGCTTCCCAGATCGCATATCCGGCGGGCTTGTAGACCATAAATCCCTTAATATTTGAATAGGCGATCAGGCCTGCCTTTATGCAGACGTCTGTATACCATTGTGTAAAGTCTTCGTCCATCGCCGTGATCTCAGCGACCAGCTTTTTCTGTTCTGCCACTTTTTCTTTCCTCCCTCCGGGAAACCCCGGTTGACTGTGTGAATGAGAAACTGCGTGTCAAAGAGCAGCCCCTCTGACACGCATATCTTTCATAACCAATAGTAACTCCATTTCTTTCTGTCATTGCTCAGTAGGCCGCGTCTGTTTCCAGGGAAGCAGTATTTCCTCCGCTGTCTGCGGAATCTGCCGTGCCGTCTGAATCATCCGCGCTGTCGGCAGTCTCCCGGGAGACGCGCATATAAACTGTGATCATGTCGGAATCTGTGTCGGCAGCGACAACTCCTTCCGGCAGGTATTTATCAATATTGATACTCTTGTGGATATTGCTGCTGACGGGTTCAGCCGCAATGTCCTCCGCAGGTATCTCGATCGAATCGATATCCCGCAGGATACCTGCCGCGCCTGCAATCTGGACCGATGCGGGATCCGCCTCGGGACCCGAATCCAGTTTATAGCCTTCCGCGATCGGCACCTCCGAGCCGCAGATGATGGGAACGTTCTTTGTCTGATAGATCGTCACCATCACTCTTACAGAGGAAATATTCGGATGGAGCTTTTGAGATTCCATCTCCTCTGATGTGATCTCACCGCCCTCCATATCATAGAGGATGATGTCCGGATAGGAACTGATATTCCTGTCCGAATCCGTTATGTCCACCTGGACTGCTGCGCGTCCGATCTTTTCCACATAGGACTGCGGTCCCGAAATAATAACCTGATTCTGTTCCGCGGATGTTTCATAGAGCATATATCCATCCTCGGGCTCGCCGACCGTCTCTACTTCGAGCGCAAAGGATTTGGTCTTCATCGGCTCCACCCGGAGCTGTACATACCCGATACTTCCGTTTATATTCTCTATGCTGTTGGCATATTTGTCCGTCGAAAGAGAAATCTTGACCGATCCGTCATCCTCAATCTCGCGGACATCCGCGGTCGCGATGACGTTTTTGGACTCCAGCTTGTCAATGACGGAGCGCTTTGCGTAAATGGTGACTGTAGGGATCACATCCGTGTCATCCACAACAGTGTATACGTCGCCCGCTTTTTCGATCGACTCTCCGTGCAGGATCTGTACGGGAACATTGCTGACAGTCATACGGACAGCGGGATCGCTGAAATAGTTGATCATATACCAGAGGGCCATGGCGATCAGAACGGAAGCAACCTTCAGCCGCAGATTCGAATCAAGGTTCATGATACGCTTAAACATGCGCACCTCCTTCCTTCTCCGTATCTGCAGTCATCTCCGCCGCACCGGTCTCTTCTATGGCATCCTTTGCCTGATCGGCCGCCGCGCCGCCGCCTTTCGTCCGGCGCAGGGCGTATTTGCCCAGTCCGGAGATTCCGCCGAGCGGTGACCGGGTGGCATTTCTGGCAGCTTCCTCTTCGGAAAGCTTGTTCTGAAGACGGACCAGGGCTCCCCGGAGCTGTTCCGGCGTCACGGGACTCCAGAGGTTGCCTTTATAGGAATAACTCAGCTGTCCGGTCTCCTCCGACACGATCAGAGTGAGCGCATCGGTCTCCTCCGAGATGCCGACACCCGCGCGGTGTCTCGTTCCCAGATTTTTATCAAGCTGAGAGGAAGTGATCGGAAGGTAGCTGGTGGCAGAAACGATCCTGTTTCCGCGGATAATGACCGCTCCGTCGTGAAGAGGAGTGTTCTTTTCAAAAATATTGATAAGAAGCTGACTGGAAACGATCGCGTCGATTTCAATGCCGGAACGCACATATTCCAGAAGCGGCGTCGTCTGTTCGATGACGATCAGCGCTCCTGTCTTGACCCTGGCCATCTCGATGCAGGCACGAATCAGCTCGTTGACAGTGCGGTCCGAGAATCGTCCCTCCTCGGTCTTGGCCGGTTCCATGCGCAGGATCGAACTCAGGAAGTTTTTGCGGCCCAGCTCCTCCATGGCGGCACGAAGTTCCGGCTGCAGGATGATCACGAGGGCAGTGACGGCAATTCCGGCAACATGCCGGAAAATCCACAGAATTGTGGTCATATTAAAGAAAGCTGCCAAAAGGGCCATCGCAACAACGACGGCGATTCCCTTCATCAGCTGCCACGCGCGTGTATTCTTCACCCACAGCAGGATATGATATGTCAGATAGGCTATGATCAGAACTTCTACTAAGTCGGTCCACCGTACATCAGGCATACGAAGCCGCGATATGAAATTGCTAAACGAAAAAGACCATGGAAAGTTCAACGATTATTATCCTTCGTAATCTTCGACAGCGTCCTCCCCGGACGGAGGATCGAATTCATCTTCTTCCGGATCGGATGTATAAACCATAACTTTCGGAACAGCCTTCACATAGTAATAGTAATCCTCGTCCTCAAACTGGACATTTTCTATGCGCAGGTAGTCGACATTAAAAGTAAAAAATCGCACGATCTGTGCCAGCATAAAGGAAATAACGATACCCAGAAATACATGGGCAAGATCGATCTCAGTCCCGTAGCGCATATCGCCGGCGAGAAGAACGATCAGTTCCAGAATACAGCCGACAGTGATCGCTATGACCCAGGCGTATTCAATAGCCAGCCTGCGGGTAAAGCAGACGGCAATGGCAGCTGCCGCGAGGGCTGCCGCGAGAATGATCAGAGACTTATCGTTCACCAGGCCGTCGATCAGGAGCCGGAAGTTTGCGATCAGCCTTTCTCCGGTCAGGGCCAGACCGCCCGCGGGAGCCGCGAGCACAGGGAGACTCCCTTCCACCAGGAGCACGTACTTGGTGAACAGGAGACCGAACAGTACGGCAACAGCCGCGCCCGGTCCGAACATAAGGCCCCCCAGAAGGGGCACCAGATAGTGCAGATTGACTGCATATGCCACCGGCATCAGCAGCAGGATCATGATATCTCTGGGTGAGAAACGGAAATACACCAGAAGGCAGACCAGAATCAGTGCTGCGCAGATCGCTGTAGCCTCGAGCGACAGCCTGTACAGGTCCCAGACCAGAACCAGTCCGATGATCCCTGCGGAAAACCCGGTCGGAAGCAGGGAGCATACAAGCGCCAGGATCACATTGAGCAGTGTGCTGTTCAGTGCCGCGCCGGCAGGTCCGTGAATCCCCAGATGGCCGCGGAGAAGAAGCAGTACCGCAAGGGATACCGCAAAGCGAAATACGGACAGCAGGAGAAACTCCTGCCTCTTATAAAACTGTATGAGATTTTCTCTTAATACATATATACCTGTATTACTGTTCATTGCGCCTCCATTATCGTTCCGCCTTTTACAGAATGCTTTTTTGCATCTCCTGTCAGGCTTCTTCTGCCTCCTTTTCGCAGATCTCCATCAGAGCGTCCAGATCCTGCGCATACATGGTGCGCCGCCTTCTGAATGACGCGCTCCTCCTGTAATAGATCAGCAGCGTGACCAACAGGAAAAAGAGAATGAAGGAGACATAGCTTGTCGCTGCCAGACGCAGAAAAGGTCCAAGGCTGTTTTCATATACAGAAAAAAAGATCTGCTCAAAAAAATAGCCGCAGTAAATGGCCGCACAGATCCCCCAGGCCAATGTGCCGGCCACAAAAGAGCCGAGCATCCCGGATAATACGTAATCGTTGCGAAAATATTCAGCTGTCCTTCCGTCACCGACGCCCAGTCCTTCTTCGTAAACTGTCAGCCGGGTCATCAGGCGGATTTTCTCCTCGTTCAGCATAAATTCCTCTTCTCAATATCCGCTGTCCACACCTGCGGCAAGGGTTATGAAACACACACGCCGGGCGCCCTGTCTGTACAGAGCATGCGCGCAGGCATCCATTGTGGCACCGGTTGTATAAATATCGTCTATGAGCATAATCGAATTTAATTCTACATCATTTCCAAATGCCTGAAAAGCTTTTTTCAAATTATTTTGGCGTTCCGCCGGCGTCATGTTTTTCATGGGAAGCGTGTCCGTCACGCGGCGCAGCGCCTTCTCACACACGGGAATTGCCGTCAGACGGGAGATTTCTTCTGCCAGAATCAGCGCCTGATTGTAGCCGCGCCTGCGAAGTCTCTGCGCGGAGACCGGCACGGGAACCAGCATGTCCGGCTTCCCGAGGACTCCGCCGCCGTTTTCGCAGAGCCTGTGTGCCATGCATCTTCCGTAATAAGCCCCGTACTCCTGTCTTCCTTTATATTTAAAGCGGAAAATCCCGCCCGCAGCACTGTGATAGGTAAAAACTGTGCAGCCTCGCTCAAAAACATGGGAGAGTCTGCGGCAGTCCCGGCACAGTCCCGGCCCCTCGGAGCCAAGCTGTTTCCCGCACCGGCTGCAGACCGGTGCCTGCACCCGCTGGAGCACATCCTCGCAGGGTGGGCAGATCAGCGCGCCGAAAGGCTGCACAGGCCTGTCGCACACAGGGCACCTGCGGGGAAAAACCAGTTCCTGAGAAAGGCGCGCGGGCGCCGACATTTTTCCATAAATATTCATTTTGTTCTGCCGTCCTTTGTCTTTGTCCTGCCCTTCTTTATGTTTGCTCAACAGGCCTTTTTTGTCCTGCTGCTCTCCGTATTTGTCCTGCAGTTCTTCGTTTTTGTCCTGCAGTTCATTATGTTTCCGCCGCCCGTCCGGCCCCCTGCTGTCTTACCTGTATCCTGTATCCGCAGGATCCTCTTCCGGCCGCAGTTCGGTGATCCGGTCCCGCAGACCTGTCCACCGCCTGATCCGGCGGGTATTGGCGATCATCCTGTCCACCGCGTCCCGGCTTCCCAGCACTACAACGCAGCTGCGCGCCCGGGTCACGGCCGTGTACAGGAGATTTCGGTTGAAGAGTCCGGAAGGCCCCGCCAGAAGAGGCAGGATGACAGCCGGATACTCCGATCCCTGAGATTTGTGCACGGTAATGGCATAGGCCAGCTCCAGGTCCTCCAGCTCCGAAAATGGATACTCCACGGTCCTGGCGTCATCGAAAACCACTGTCATGATCTCGCTCCGGGGGTCGATCTCCTCGATCCTGCCGAAGTCTCCGTTGAAGATGCCTGTCCCGCGGTCAAGGGGCATGCCGAAATTGCCGCGGACCTCCCATTCGATCTGATAATTGTTGCGCGTCTGCATTACCTTGTCGCCCTCGCGGAAGACCGTCTCCTGACGCACGTACTCCCTCTTGCCCCCGGCAGGAGGGTTGAGGACGCTCTGCAGGACCTCGTTGAGGCGCTCGACGCCCAGGCTTCCCCGCCGCATGGGCGTCAGCACCTGGATCTCTCCGGCTTTACACCCGATGTATTTGGGAAGCATCTCGCGGATCAGCTGGACCGTGTGCTTGTAGATCACCGGCGCCTGATCCCGCTCCAGGAAAAAGAAGTCACGGCTCTTGTTGTCCATGGGCAGGGAGGCACCCTCCAGGATCCGGTGGGCATTCATGACGATATCGCTCTCGCTCGCCTGCCGGAAAATATGCCGGAGCATGATAGTGTGAAAAGCCTGCGACTCGATCAGATCCTGCAGGACACAGCCCGGTCCCACGCTGGGAAGCTGATTGACGTCGCCGACCAGTACCAGTCTCGCTCCGGAGGGCACTGCCTTGAGAAGATAGTGGAAAAGATTCATGTCCACCATGGACATCTCATCTATAATGACGACATCCGCCTCAAGAGGGTTATCTTCTCCCCTCTCAAAATATGAAAAAATCTGTCCCTTTCCGTCTCCGGAGCCTGCTCCCGCGTTCAGACTGCCCCCAAAAGGGTCCGCAGTCCCCGTGCCGGGACCGGACGTGCCGTACATTCCCTCATTTTTCAGAAAATCCTTCTCCCCTCCGTCGTCAGAGACGCTCCGCACACCCAGGAGCCTGTGGATGGTCATGGCCGGATAACCGGTCGCCTCCGACATGCGCCGGGCTGCTCGTCCGGTGGGAGCTGCCAGGAGGACGCGAAGATCCTCCCCCATAAAAAAGCGGATGATGGTATTGATCGTCGTCGTCTTTCCCGTGCCGGGACCGCCGGTGATCAGGAGCACCGCGTTCTCCGCCGCTTCCAGGACCGCCTGCCTCTGCAACGGATCCAGCGTGATCTCCTCCGCCTTCTCCAGGCGGGAGATCTTTTTTTCTATCTTTTTCCGTTTTTCGGGATCTCCCTGACTCCTGCGGATCTGCGCATCCAGGTCCAGAAGCATTTTCGCAATATCCTGCTCCCTGCGGAAAACACTCGACAGATACACCTCCACATTCTCTGCGGGATCCCGCCGTGGCAGTTCCGAAGACATGGCCGTATCTGCGAACCCGGCAGGGTTCCTGGCGGCATCCGCATCCTCATCCATCTCCATGTCCACACTCATGCCCATGTCCGCATTCATATCCGCATTCATGTCCGCATTCATGTCATGAAACGGATCGCTGACGCGGCTGCGGCGGATGCGCAGCCGTCTCTCCACAGCCAGATTCTCCATCTGGACGAGCACTTCCTCCGCGGGAAGATGCAGGAGGGCACAGGTCCTCTGCACAAGGACATTCTGCGGCAGGAAACTGTGTCCCTCTCCGGAAGCCAGAAAGAGCGTGTACAGCAGACCGCTGCGGATGCGGTATTCCGAGTCTGCCCTGATCCCGATCCTGCGCGCAATATCGTCCGCCGTCGCAAAGCCGATCCCGCGTATGTCCTCCGCAAGGCGGTAGGGATTGCTCTTCATGATCTCGTACAGCCCCGTTCCGTAGGCCTGCCAGATCCGCGCCGTGTGGGCGCTGCCGATCCCGTACTGCTGCAGGAAGATCATGGCGTCGCGCAGATCCTTCTTGTCCTCCATCTGGGCACCGATCTCACGGGCGATCCGCATGCTGATCCCCTTGACCCCGGCAAGCTTTTCCGGCTCCTCCTCCATGATCCGCAGAGTGTCGTCTCCGAACTTTTTTACGATCCTGGCAGCCATGGCGGGGCCGATCCCCTTGATGCTTCCCGCCGCCAGGTAGCGGTACATGGCCTGCGCGCTCTCCGGGGCGACAGCCCGATAGGACTGCACACGCAGCTGCTCGCCGTATACGGGATGGGTCGTGTACTCCCCGGCCAGGGCGCACCCCTCGCCCTCATTGATCGAGACCGGATAGCCCACGCAGGTGATCACATCGCCCAGATCTGCCGCATCGAAGTCAAAGGCTGTGCCGCTCTTTTCATTTTTTCCGCCCTGTTCCGCAGGAGATTGGCCGGATGATTCACTGTTTCCTGTCAGAGTCACCTCGAAAACCGTGTATCCGTTCTCCTCATTCCGGTAGATGATATGTGAAACAAAACCTTTGAATTCCGTCATTTGCGTCTCCAGGATAATCCGGGCAGGCAGCAGCAAGCCGTGCCTGCCCCCACATCTTCAGTCCCCGGCTTCAGAGCCCGGTTTCATGACTCAGCTTCAGAACCCGGTTTCCCGGCCCGGCTTCAGGCTCCGGCCCCGGTTTCCGTGTGCCGGGCTCTCTCCAGCATCTTGTCCACGTAGTAGCCCGTGTAGGAATCATGCCTCTGCGCGATCTCCTCGGGGGTGCCTGTGGCAACGACGGTCCCGCCGCCGTCGCCTCCCTCGGGTCCCATGTCGATGATATAGTCCGCGGTCTTGATGACATCGAGATTGTGTTCAATGACAACGGCGGTGTTGCCGCCCTCGACGAGTTCGCGCAGGATCTTTGTCAGCTTGGCGACATCGTCGAAATGGAGACCGGTGGTGGGCTCATCCAGGATATAGATGGTCTTTCCGGTGCTCTTTCTGGAGAGTTCCGTCGCCAGCTTGATGCGCTGGGCTTCGCCGCCGGAGAGCTCCGTGGAGGGCTGGCCGAGCTTGACATAGCCCAGTCCCACATCATAGAGCGTCTGGATCTTGCGGCGGATGGTAGGGATATTTTCAAAAAATGTCAGCGCTTCCTCGACAGTCATTTCCAGGACATCCGAGATATTCTTTCCCTTGTAGCGGACCTCCAGGGTCTCACGGTTGTAGCGTTTTCCGTGGCAGACCTCACAGGGAACATAGACATCGGGCAGAAAATGCATCTCGATTTTGATGATGCCGTCGCCGGAGCAGGCTTCGCACCGGCCTCCCTTTACATTGAAGGAAAAGCGGCCCTTGGCATAGCCGCGGGCGCGGGCGTCCTGGGTCCCCGCAAAGAGGGAGCGGATCAGGTCGAAGACGCCGGTATAGGTCGCCGGATTCGACCGGGGGGTCCGGCCGATCGGGGACTGGTCGATATTGATGACCTTGTCCAGCTGTTCGATGCCCTCGATGTCCTCGTGCTGACCGGGGATCGTGCGCGCCCGGTTCAGGTCGTGGGCCAGTCTCTTATACAGGATTTCGTTCACCAGAGAGCTCTTGCCGGAACCTGATACGCCGGTGACGACGGTGAGAACGCCGGTGGGGATATCCACATCGATATTCTTGAGGTTGTTGACAGCTGCTCCGCGCACGTGAAGCCAGCCCGTGGGCATACGGCGCTCCGCGGGGACAGGGATCGATTTTTTACCGGAGAGATACTGGCCTGTCACGGATTCCGGGACAGCCATGATCTCCTCTGCAGTGCCGCAGGCAACGATCTCACCGCCCCTGGAACCCGCGCCGGGTCCGATATCCACGATGTAATCGGCGGCGCGCATAGTATCCTCGTCGTGCTCGACAACGATGACCGTGTTCCACATGTCACGCAGATTTTTGAGCGTATGCAGGAGCTTGTCATTGTCGCGCTGGTGAAGGCCTATGCTGGGCTCGTCCAGGATGTAGCAGACGCCGACGAGACCGGAGCCGATCTGGGTCGCCAGGCGGATGCGCTGGGCCTCGCCGCCGGAGAGGGTGGCCGTTGCGCGCGCCAGGGTCAGATAATCGAGTCCCACGTCATTGAGGAAGCGGACGCGGGCGCGGATCTCCTTGAGCACCTGTTTGCCGATGAGTTCCTGTGTCTTCGTGAGCTGAAGTCCCTCCAGGAACTCCTGCAGTTTTTTCACTGACATACAGGTCAGATCATATATATTAATATCGCCGACAGTGACTGCCAGGGAGTCTTTTTTCAGGCGCTTTCCGCCGCAGGTCTCGCAGGGCGTGATCTGCATGAAAGACTCGTACTCCGCCCGCATGGACTCGGAGGCTGTCTCGCGGTAGCGGCGGCGGGTGTTTTCCAGGATCCCCTCGAAGACGACAGGATAGATTCCCTTGCCCCGCTGTCCCTCATAGTGGACATCCACGCTTTTATCCGCGCCGAACATGAGCATTTTGCGGATCTTTTCGGGGAGTTCCTTCCAGGGTGTCGACATGTCGAAGTGATACTCCTCGCAGAGGGCGACCAGGATGGCGTTTGCGAAACTCCCCTTGTTCATGCAGGACTGCCAGCCGATGACGGCAATAGCGCCCTGGTTGATGGAAAGACGGTCGTCCGGAACCAGCAGACGGGGGTCAAACTCCATGCGGTAGCCCAGTCCCGCGCAGTCCGGGCAGGCGCCGAAGGGGTTATTGAAGGAAAAGCTGCGGGGCTCGATCTCGGAGATACTGATCCCGCAGTCCGGGCAGGCAAAACTCTGGCTGAACTGCAGGAGTTCCCCGCCGACGACATCCGCCTGCACCAGTCCCTCGGAGAGAGCCAGGGCATTTTCCACGGAATCCGTCATGCGGCGCTCGGTCCCGGGACGGATGACCAGACGGTCCACCACGATCTCGATGTTGTGCTTGATGTTTTTGTCCAGGGTGATGTCCTCGGAGACATCGTACATATTCCCGTCGACGCGGAGACGTACATAGCCGGCTCTCCTGGCGCGGTCGATCACCTTTTCGTGCCGGCCCTTGCGGCCGCGGACGACCGGAGCCAGGATCTGGACCCGTGTTCCCTCGGGCAGGGCCATCATGCGGTCCACCATCTGATCTACGGTCTGCTTTGCAATCTCCCTGCCGCAGTTGGGGCAGTGGGGGATGCCGATCCTGGCATAGAGCAGACGGAAATAGTCATAGATCTCCGTCACCGTACCCACGGTGGAACGGGGGTTGCGGTTGGTGGATTTCTGATCGATGGAGATCGCGGGCGACAGCCCCTCGATGTTCTCCACATCGGGCTTTTCCATCTGCCCCAGGAACTGGCGGGCATAGGATGAGAGGGACTCCATGTAGCGGCGCTGTCCCTCCGCATAGATCGTGTCGAAGGCCAGAGAGGACTTGCCCGAGCCGGACAGGCCGGTCAGGACGACCAGCTGATTGCGGGGGATGGACACATCGATCCCCTTGAGATTGTGCTCGTTGGCGCCCCTGATCCTGATGCAGTCCTCCGCGTAGATCTTCCTGCGGCGCTCGGCGTCGATCTCCCGCTGGGCCAGGGCCTTTTTTTCATTTTCCGCAAGGTCCGGCCAGTAATCGGGCTTTCTCATTTTCACAGGCGCTGCGGCCGCTTCTGTATTTGTTTTTGATAAATCTTTTGTCTTGACCATATTCGAATTCCCTTTTATTTCAGATCTTGTATCAGATGGGAGATAAGTGTGTTTTTCATTCAGCTGCAGCTTTTCAGGACTCACTTTCGGAGCCGGTGTGCAGAAATTTAGTATATCACAAGTCGGCCCTTCATTATAGAACAAATTTTCGAAAAAACCGCCGGCTCACAGGCAGGTCATCCTCTGCAGCAGACAATACGATATAAAAGAGAATACTTTCACAATAAAAAAGAATACTTTCACAAAGACTGCTTTCATATGGAAGATTGCACTGTTCTCCCTGCATTCCGGCCAAACAGCTTCCGGCCAAATAAAAATTCCCCGCCCTGAGAGGGCGGGGTGTTTTGAATGTTTATGGCAGGGACCCGAATCACTTTGTCCTGCGTTCGGTCCTTCCGGAAGTCCTGCGGCGTCCCGTGCGCTTTGCGGTGCGCTCTGCGCTGCGGACAGCATCGTGCATGTTGACAGCAGCTTTCGAAGCGGCTGCGTCACCGGGGGCAGCTTTTCCGGAATCCCCAGAGCCTGTGCCTCCTGTAAGGCTGTTCTCGACCTCCAGAAGGTGCTTTTTGAGATCCACCATGCGGTCCCGCAGTTCCGCGGCAGCCTCGAAATTGAGGTCTGCGGCGGCCTTTCGCATCTGCTTCTCGACATCGGCGATGAGCTTTGTAAGTTCCTTGGCATCCATGGACTCGGGGTCCTTTTCGAATCGGACCTCTTCTTTGGAGATTTCCTTGGAAATCGAGATGAGGTCCCGGACGGCCTTGCGGATGGTCTGCGGCGTTATGCCGTGCTCCTCGTTGTATTTCTGCTGGATGGCCCGGCGGCGCTCTGTCTCCTCTATGGCCCGGCGCATGGAATCAGTAATCGTATCCGCATACATGATGACGCGGCCGTCGGCATTTCTGGCTGCGCGGCCGATCGTCTGGACCAGGGAGGTCTCGGAGCGCAGGAAGCCCTCCTTGTCCGCGTCGATGATGGCCACAAGGGAGATCTCGGGAATATCGAGACCCTCCCGCAGCAGGTTGATTCCGACCAGCACATCAAAGACGTCCAGGCGCATGTCGCGGATGATCTGGGACCGCTCCAGGGTATCGATGTCGGAGTGGAGGTATTTGACGCGGATCCCCGCCTCGGCCAGGTAGTCGGTCAGATCCTCGGCCATCTTTTTGGTCAGCGTGGTGATCAGGACCTTATTGTTGTTGTCCGTCTCCCTGCGGATCTCGCCGATCAGATCGTCGATCTGGCCCTCGACGGGGCGCACATCGATTTTTGGATCCAGAAGGCCGGTGGGACGGATGACCTGCTCGGTGCGGAGCAGTTCGTGCTCCGCCTCATAGGGCCCCGGCGTCGCGGAGACAAAGAGCATCTGGTCAATATGTGTCTCGAACTCCGAGAATTCCAGCGGGCGGTTGTCAAGAGCCGAGGGCAGGCGGAATCCATAGCGCACCAGAGTCTCCTTGCGGGAGCGGTCGCCCCGGTACATGGCCCCGATCTGGGGGATCGTCATATGGGATTCGTCTATGATGATGAGAAAATCATTGTCATAGAAATCCATGAGGGTCATGGGCGGCTCGCCCTCCTTCATGAAATTCAGATGGCGGGAGTAGTTCTCGATACCGGAGCAGAAGCCTGTCTCGCGCATCATCTCGACATCGAAATTGGTGCGCTCGGCGATGCGCTGCGCCTCCAGGAGCATGTCCTCCCCCTTGAAGTATTTCACGCGCTCCCTGAGCTCCTCCTCGATGTTGTCGCAGGCGGCATTGATCTTCTCCTGGGGAACGACATAGTGGGAGGCGGGGTAGATCATCACATGCTCCAGCTGCCTGTGGACGCGGCCGGTCAGCTGGTCCACCTCGCAGATGCGGTCGATCTCGTCTCCGAACCACTCGACGCGGAGGATGAAATCGCTGCCCTGGGCGGGGAAGATCTCCAGCGTGTCTCCCCGCACGCGGAAGTTTGTCCTCTCGAGCGCCATATCATTGCGGGTGTACTGGATAGCCACCAGTTCCTGCAGCACTTCATCCCGGTCCTTTTCCATGCCCGGCCTCAGGGAGATGGACATGCCCTTGAATTCATTGGGGCTGCCCAGACCGTAAATGCAGGAGACAGAGGCGACAACGATGACATCCCTGCGCTCCGCCAGAGAGGCTGTCGCGGACAGGCGCAGCTTGTCGATCTCGTCGTTGATCATCGAATCTTTGGCAATATAGGTATCACTCTGCGGAATATAGGCCTCCGGCTGATAATAATCATAGTAGGAAACAAAATACTCCACTGCGTTCTCCGGGAAAAATTCCTTCATCTCGCCGTAGAGCTGTCCCGCCAGGGTCTTGTTGTGGGAAATGATCAGCGTGGGCTTGTTGAGGGCCTGGATGACATTGGCCATGGTAAAAGTCTTGCCCGAACCCGTCACTCCCAGAAGGGTCTCGAACTGATTGCCCTCCTGAAAACCTCTGACGAGGTCCTCGATCGCTTTCGGCTGGTCGCCGGTCGGGGCATATTCAGAATGAAGCACAAAATGATCCATACAATCTCTCTCCTGAAAAAAAGGTACCGCACGTTCAGATGCGGTACCCTGTTTCACAATGGTTCTGTTTTAGTCGAACTTGAAGCCCTTGAGCAGGTCTGCGAGACTTGTTGTCGCGTTCTCCTTCGTTGTGTAGAGGGAGACATCCACCGGCTCTTCCCTGTCCTGAACAGGAGCGTCCTCGAGGATCTTCATGCTGAGGCTGATCTTGCCGTCGGCAACTTTGATGATCCTGACTTTGACCTTGTCACCTTCCTTGACTACTTCGGAAGGATCGTTGATGCGCTTCTGACTCATCTGGGAAATGTGGACCAGGCCGTCAATGCCGTCGCCGAGGTCGACGAACGCACCGTAGGGCTTGATCGTCTGCACAGTGCCTTCCAGAACAGTACCGGGCTGCATGGCGTCGATGCGGCGTCTGCGCTCTTCTCTGCGGCGGCCGCGGGCGACCTCTTTGCCGGAGAGCACAAGGCGCTTCTTCTCGGGATCACAGGTGATGATGCGGACCTCGACATCCTTGTCGATCCACTCGGAAGTATCCTCGACATAAGCATCGCTGAGCTGGGATGCAGGGATGAAAGCACGGATGCCTTCAACGTAAGTCACGACACCTGCCTTGACTGTCTCAAGGATCTGCACGGTGAAGACTTCCTTATTCTCCATCATCTTCGCCAGTTTGTCCCATGCCTGAGCATCGCCATTCATTGTTTCCTTTTTTTCTTCAGACATACTTTTCCTCCTCCCCGCAGGCTATAGCTCTGCGAAACGCATATTCTGATACGTTTTTTTCGCTGTTGATGCAGTAAAAACCTGCGAAACAATGGCTGTATCGTATCACAAAAAAGCCATAAAGTAAATTGTTTATTCCCTTAAAACCCTCCTCCGAAGAGGATTTTGCATCCGATGGCGATCAGGATCACCCCGCCCAGGACGGATGCCCTGCCGGCCAGACGCATTCCGAAATATCTGCCGATCCGGATCCCGGCCAGACAGATGAGCAGCGTTGTCACACCGATCAGAAACGAAGCCGACAGCGCCTGCGCCGCATTGTAGGAAGCAATCGTAAATCCTACAGAAAGCGCGTCGATGGATGTGGCAATTCCCTGCACGAAAAGTTCACTGCCGGACAGCCGGATCTCCTCCTGCACTTCCTCCGATTCCCGGATCCCCTCCAGAAGCATTTTCCCTCCGATAAAGGCGAGCAGGAAAAAGGCGATCCAGGGGACCATTTTCTGAAAAGCAGCGAAGCGTTCGGAAATCGTGTGGACACAGATCCATCCGATGACCGGCATCAGGAACTGGAAAAAGGCAAAGGTCCCGGAGATGATGAACATTCTCTTTTTGCTCATCCCGGGATGCTGAAGGCCGTTCGCCATGGAAACGGAAAAGGCATCCATGGCAAGCCCGACACCCAGCAGAATACTTTTACAGATAAACAGAAACAGACTCTGCATGTTACTTCTCTCAATCCGCAGCATCTTCCGCCGCTTCTCCCGCGGCGTTAGCTTCGGCAAATTCTCTTTTACATGAAAAACCGGCACAGGACTCTATACCTGTGCCGGTTTGGACGTAGTCTCAAAAGAAAAACCAAACGCCGTCTTTTACGCCTGCTGCCCTTCAAAGTACGACAGAACTGGTAACAGTTCAGACCGCCTCAAAATCCGAAATGTTTCGCGTGATTCTGCGATGCAGACAGTGCAGAGAACGCCCCCGCACGATCCCGTCGGGAAATCACCGCGCACACAACAGGATATCAGGGAATCTGGATATAGCCGTAAGTCGGTGCTCCGCTGAGCCATACGGAAACACGGTGCCATCCGTTCTGACCGGCTTCTTCGATCGCAACGCTCCATCCGGCTACAAGATCCATGACAGGTGCGGAGTCCGCGGATGCCTCGGAATAGAGAACCATAGGATTCTCAATCGCATAGACTGTACCGGGCTCAAGAACTGTAGTGGATGTGGTTTCCTGTGCGGGAGCAGCCTCTTCTGCGGGAGCGGCCTCTTCTGCGGGAGCAGCTTCTTCCTCTGCAGGAGCAGCTTCTTCCTCTGCGGGAGCAGCCTCTTCCTCTGCGGGAGCAGCTTCTTCCTCTGCGGGAGCCTCTGCCTCAGCATCTTCCACAGCTTCGATTTCCTGAACCTCTTCCTTCTCAGCCTCAGCAATCTCTGTGGCTTCCTCTTCAAGGCCTTCTGCCACTTCGACAGCTCCGGTAGTGTCTACAGCTGCGATTTCGGAAGTAGCTGCTGTAGCGACCGTCTCCTCATCGGATGAGCCGGAGGTGATCCAGATCACGATTCCGACGATTGCAAGGACAGCGACAACTCCAATCAGCAGAAGGAGATTCTGTCTGTCTTCTTTCTTCTGTTTCTCACGATCAACACTGCTGACACTCTTCTCTGCTTTCGTCTCTTTCACGATTTCCTCTTTGACCTCCTCTACAGCATCCTCATTCACGGTGCTCTGTGTCTTAGCCTGTTCAGGCTTCTGGTTTGTGTTTCTTCTTTTCCTGTTATTTGCCATTTCATCCTCCTGTTGGCTGCAGTCCTGCCGTATTACACCAAATACTGTTATGAATGCAAGCAGGCCCCCTTATGTTCGGGCCATTTGTTATTGTAGCATAAAACACGGCAGGAGACTCATTTGTTTTTGCTTGAACTGCATTTTTTTCATAACTGCCGGCTAAAAGCCGTATTTCCGGGACGTTTCCGCTTCCGCTGCGGTCTGCCGCTGCCGCGGCAGCGCCCCTGCGCCTTCCTCTCCGATCACCTGCGGATGTTCACTCGCGTCCGATCACTCGCGGATGATCACTTACGGATGATCACTTGCGGATGATCGTGAAATAGATGATCACGATCAGTCCCAGGATGATTCTGTACCATCCGAAAACCTTGAAATCATGTGAGCGGATATAGTTCATCAGGAAGCGGATGACCAGAACGGAGACGACAAAAGCGACGATCATTCCGACTGCCAGTATTGCCATTTCCATTCCCGAAAAATAGAGTCCGTATTTGACGATCTTGAGAAGGCTGGCGCCGAACATGACCGGGATGGCAAGAATAAAAGTAAACTGTGCCGCCACTGTTCTGGATACGCCGACCATGATCCCGCCCAGGATCGTCGCTCCGGACCGGGACGTTCCGGGAAAGATCGCGGCGATCAGCTGGAACAGGCCGATAAACAGCGCCTCCCGGTAGGTCAGGTCCCGAAGGTTCTTCGTGACGGCTTTCTTGCCGGCATTGCGGTTCTCTACGATGATAAATGCCACACCGACCAGGATCAGCATGATCGATACGACGAACCAGTTGTAAAAATGCACTTCCAGCCAGTCGTCCGCCAGAATTCCCACTATTGCGGCAGGGACGCAGGCCACAATGGCCTTGCACCACAGGCTGATCGTATCACGATCAATAAATCGTTTTCCTGTCCGGTTATCCTTTTTGACGGGCCAGATCGTATTCCAGTAGAGGACTACGACCGCCAGGATCGCTCCCAGCTGGATCACAACGAGAAACATCTGCCAGAAAACAGCCGAGACGCGCAGCGTCACAAACTCATTCAGCAGGATCATATGGCCGGTGCTGCTGACAGGAAGCCATTCCGTAACGCCTTCCACCAGGCCGAACAGCGCGGCTTTTAAGAGTTCTATCATGAATATTATGTCCTTCCTATATGTTCCGGAACATGGTTTCTATTCAGTATCTCTCCGGACACAGACCTGTCCGGGTCTGCCTTCCGGGCTTCGTTCAGCGGTTGGGGTACTCGGCTTCCACAAAGCGCCTGATGGCTGCAAGGGAGCGCTCCACCTTCTCCGTGCTGACACAATACGCTACACGGAAGAAACCGGGCGCCTCAAAGCCATTGCCGGGGACAAAGACCAGGTCGTAGTCCAGGGCCTTTTTGCAGAAGGCGACAGCATCGTCCTCCAGTGCTTTGGGCATGATGTAGAAAGTGCCGCCCGGGCGGGGAACCGTGAAGCCAAGTTCCTTAAAAGTATCATAGAGCAGATTCATATTTGTCTCATAGACAGACAGATCCGCAGTGTCCTCAAGGCAGTATGCCGCCGCCAGCATGGGCAGGGACGAAGGGCAGTTGTGGCCGAGGCCGCGGGAGATCTGTCCCATCATGGCGACCATCTTGTCTGCCTGCTCGCAGTCCGGTGCTACCGCGACATAGCCGACACGTTCTCCGGGCACGGAGAGGGACTTGGAGAAGGAGTAGCAGGTCAGCGTGTGGGGATAAAACTTCGCCGGATATGCCTGCTTTTTGCCGTCAAAGACGATCTCGCGGTAGGGCTCGTCGGAGATCAGGAAGATCGTGTGGCCGTACTGCGCGGACTTCTGTGTCAGGACCTCCGCCAGGCGGGTGAGAGTCTCCTCGGTATAGACTGCGCCGGAGGGATTATTGGGGGTATTGATCAGGACGGCCGCTGTCTTCTCGTTGAAGATTGCATCCGCCGCATCGAAATTGATCTGGAAATCGTCAGCCTTGATAGGCACAACTCTGATCTTTGCCCCTGCGCCGTTGATGTAGGCGACGTACTCAGAAAAATACGGTGCGAAGACCATGATCTCCTCACCCGGCTCTGTCACGCAGCGGATCGCATGCGCAATGGCACCTGCCGCGCCGGAAGTCGGGAAGATGTGTCCTGCGGTGTAGGACATTCCAAAGCGCTTGTTCAGGGACTCCGCGACTTTCTCCTTGACACGGGGATCGCCCATTGTCGGATTGTAGCCGTGAAGGCTCAGGGGCTCTTCCTCCTGCAGGAGTCTGACAGAGACATCCCTGTAGCTGTCCGGTGCGGGGACAGAGGGATTTCCCAGACTGTAATCAAATACATTCTCATAACCGATCTCTTTGCCGCGGGCAGTCGCGTACTCCGACAGCTCACGGATGACAGATTTGTTGTCCAGCATCGCAAGGTATTCACGATTAACCATGCTACTTACCTCCTGAAAGTTGTTTCTATATATATCTGAATCGTTATCGAAGGATAAAAAGTGTTTTGTCCGCAGCTTCCCCTTCTTTTTCCGGAATACAGCTTCCCGCAGCCTCAAAGCCCAGCCTGGCGAGCAGGCGGATCGAAGCGGCGTTGTCATTTCGGGCATCGGCACGGATACACGTAAAACCGAGCTCCGAAACACCGTAGCGCAGAAGTGCCCGGCAGACCTCCTCAGCGATCCCCCGGCCCCGCCACGGGGCGCCGATCAGAAATCCGAAGTCCACATCCGGCAGAGGAATCCCCAATGCCTGTGCCTCTCGCTCCTGTCTGTCCGTGATCGCGGAATAACCGACGCGGCCGATCAGGGCCCCGGGCTCTTCCTTTGAGATCACAGCCCAGTGTCCGAATCCGTACAGCCCGTAAATCCGCTGTATATAGGCGCTCAGGATCTCCCTCTCACGGCTGCGGTCGTCCGAAGGCGGTTCCAGAAAAGTCCGTGCCTGCCCGTCATAGAGCGCATAGATCCCATCCAGATCTCCGACGGTAAACTCCCGCACCAGGCAGCGCCCGGTCTCCAGGATCGTCCACGGAAGGCCAGCCCCCCGCTGATACATTTTGACATAGCTGTCCGCATCAACCAGATCCGGTTCCTGAACGATATACGGAGCACCGGAAAAATCCTCTCCCGCATTATCCGCATGGGCGTAGCCGATCGCGCAGGCACCCCTGTCCAGCAGTTCCCGCAGCACACTTCCGCACCCGCACAGATAGAGCGTCTCCGCCGCAGTCCCTGCCTCTTCCGGAGCGGAATCGGACGTCAGAATACCGCTGGAAAATCCCTCTTCCCTGAGAGATTCCACAACGCGGCGCATCTCCGCGGCCACAGCATCTGAGTGGTGAGTATCCGATTTTTCAATTATATAAACTTTTTTCAACATAACAGCTATTATAACGAGTTGCAGTCAGACATGTAAAGAGCGAAAAATCTTGTCGATACAAGATTTTTCACTCCGGAAGTCTGTGCCGCGGGGCGGCGCAGACTTCCTGTGTTCGCATCGGAGAAAACGCCTCCGCGTATTTCTCCTCGCGGATGCCGCTCCAGGGAGCGGCATAGTACGAAAGAGTGAAAAATCTTGCCGATACAAGATTTTTCACTCCGGCTGTCTGTGCCGCGGGGCGGCGCGGACAGCCTGTGATCGCATCGGAGAAATCCGTTCTGGGATTTCTCCTCGCGGATGCCGCTCCGGCGAGCGGCATAGTAGGAAAGAGCGAAAAAAAGGAGTCTACCGGGGCGGGATTTCTTTGTTAAAGATTTGTTCATATTTTATTAAACGATTTTTAAATTGTTTCTCATTCTCCGTCCATTTTTTGTCTTTATACTTCTATCATAAGCTGAACAGAGAAGAAAACAGCTTTTAAACAGTCGCCAATGCAGCAGGCTTACAAATAACTTTTTCATAACTATGCCAGGTACGCAGGTACCTGGCATCCTCCCTTTTATGGGGAATTTTTGAAACAGCTTTTTAAATTCTTTACGAACAAAATCCTTTCTATCTTTATGAACAGAATATATATAAAACGCGTCCGGAAGCTTATTCCCGGACGCGTTTTTCATTCCATATAATGGTTCTTCATTCAGTTCAGGTTCATCAGACAGCTGCGGCGGACTTCTTTATCCGACACAGAGGAACGCTGTGATCTCATCCATTGCGTTCATCTCATCGTCTCCATCAATCATAACCTCAATGCAATCGCCGGAAACAGCTTCCAGAGACATCATGCCCATGATACTCTTGGCATTTACCTTCCTTGTACCATGTTCAAGATACACACGACTCTCGTATTTGCTCGCAACCTGTACCAGCTCCGCAATGGGACGGTCTTCCAGTCCCTGCGGCCGATTGATCAAGATCGATTTCCTCAGCATAAATAACTCCTATCCTGCGGTCTCCCGCTTGTAATCACTCACCGGATCATACAAAAGCATGACTACTTTCAAATTTTCATGGAATTCTGTTCTCCTCCCGCGCTTTCTGCGCAAGCGAAGACAGTTTCCGCAGTCGATGGTTCATTCCCGATCTTCCGACCGGAGGATTTGCGAGCGCACCCAGTTCTGACAGGGAGGCACCGGGATGTCGGGTCCGCAGTGCCGCCGCTTCCCGAAGCAATGCCGGAAGGGTCTGCAGGATCCCGCTTTCTTCGAGAAACCGGATCTCCTCCAGCTGCCTGCCTGCTGATTCGACGGTCTTGCCGATATTGGCAGTCTCGCAGTTGACGCGACGATTGACTGAATTCCGCACCTCTTTGAGGATACGCGCATTCTCTGTGGCCATCAGGCTGACAGAGGCGTCCATCAGGTGAAGCAGTGTGACAATATCCTCGGAATCTTTTATATAGACGACAAAGTATTTCTTGCGGATCGTCATCCCTGCATGAATTCCGTGTTTTGCCAGCACTTCCCGAAGCTGCTGTGCCTGCGGTTCCGAGAAGCATCTGTACTCCAGATGGTATCTCTGTACAGGATCGTTCATAAACCCAGTACACAAAAACATCTCCCGAAGATAAGACCTGCTCCTGTTCCCGCTGATGAGCTCCGGATCAAGTGTTCCGTCCTGTGTGCGCAGCATGCCGTCACCGTTCAGGAAATGGAGTCGCTTCAGCAGATCAGACATCTGGCCGGAAGCATCCAGAACAGGGTCCGGAAGTGCTGCTTTTCTGTTTTTTGTGCTGTTTTCTGATGTCCCGGTATCTGTGTCCTGAATGTCCGCGGATATTTTATCCGCGTTTTTCCAGAACGCCGGTAGACCAGGAATAATATTAACGTTTTTCTGAATTAAAGTAAAGCACTTTCTTACTGCTAAAAGATTTCCCGCAGAAAAACGCATGCGGATCACACCTTCTTCAGTCTCAGAGAAGCTGCAGATATTTGCGATCAGTGCCGCGATGGCAGTATCCCTGTCCCGCCTTGCAGAAGGGATCGTCCGGGCGGCTTCCGCCCGCAGATTGCCGGAAAAAGACATAAAATCGGCTGTGACCTCCCTGTTTATTTTTCCTCACTGTCCCGTGTTTTTTTCTTCGAGTCCCGATGATAGATCTTGAGGGCATAGTCCCCGCCTCCCCTCAGATCATCGTAGAGGCAGTTTGCCATTGTCACGCTGCGGTGCTGACCGCCCGTACATCCGATGGCGATCACCAGCTGGTTCTTTCCCTCTTCGACATAATAAGGGATCAGGAAACGAATCATTTCCCCCAGCATTTTGCGGAACTGTGTCGTCTGGGGAAAGGAGAGCACGTAGTCCGAAACGGGTCTGTCGTTGCCTGTCAGTTCCTTGAGTTCGTCAATATAATAGGGATTCGGCAGGAAGCGGACATCAAAGACCAGGTCCGCATCGTGGGGAATGCCGTTTTTGAAACCGAAGGACATGACAGAGACGATCAGTGAATTGTACTTCTCATTGTCGACAAAGACGCGGATCAGTTCTTCCCGCAGTTCCCGCACAAGCAGGCTGGATGTGTCAAAGACATAGTCCGCCTTGGATTTGATCTGTCTGAGGATCTCGCGCTCCTTGCGGATGCCGTCCTCCACGCGTCCCTGCGGTTCGCAGGGGTGGGCGCGGCGGGTCTCCTTGTAGCGCTTGATCAGGGTGTCGTCGCTCGCGTCCATGAACAGGATCTCGTAATCGTACCCTCTCTGACGAAGCGCCGCCAGCACCTCCTCCACATAGACAAAGGGGCGGTCCGCCCGCACATCGAGTCCCAGGACCACCTTGTCCACGTTGCTGCCGGGCATAAAGACCAGCTCCATGAATTTGTCGATCAGGCGGACCGGCAGGTTATCGACACAGTAATATCCGCCATCCTCGAGAATCTTGATGGCCGTCGCTTTTCCGCCGCCGCTCATTCCGGTCACTACGACAAAACGCATACTTCCGCCTCCATCCGCTTTTTCAGAAGTCTCCCAGGAAGATCACTTCCCGTTCCAGCCTGACGCCGGAGTCCTCAAAAACCTTTTTCTGGACGTCGCCGATCAGGGTCCGGATCTGGGCAGATGTCGCCCCGCCGCGATTGATGACAAAACCGCAGTGTTTCTCGGATACCTGTGCTCCGCCCACACTGTAGCCGGCCAGGCCCGCATCCATGATCAGCTTGCCGGCAAAATACCCCTCGGGGCGTTTAAATGTGCTGCCCGCACTGGGAAATTCCAGCGGCTGTTTGGAGCGGCGCTGTTCGGCGAGTTCCAGGACTCTGGCGCGGATCTTGTCCGGATCTCCCGGAGTCAGCTCAAACTGCGCGCGGAGGGCCGCCGCCTCGATACGGCGAAGGAGGCTGGTCCTGTAGCCGAACTCCATCTGATCCGCAGTATACTCCTGCACACTTCCGTCCGGCATGAGCAGACGCACTGTGCGCACAGTCAGCCTGATCTCTCCGCCGTAGGCCCCCGCGTTCATCACAAGGCCTCCTCCCACCGTGCCGGGTATGCCCGCAGCAAATTCAAGGCCGGTCAGCCCGTGTTCCAGCGCAGCCATCGCCACCGCTTTCAGCGTGGCTCCCGCTCCCGCCGTGATGCGGTTTCCGTCCACACAGATCCCGTCCAGCGGAAAGTCCCCCGGCAGATCTTCGCCGCACACAGGATCCATCTGCGTTTTTTCTGCAGAGGGTGCCTGCGCGGCCGTCACGATCACACCGCGGTAGCCTCCGTCTCCGATCAGGAGATTGGTTCCCCTTCCCAGAAGAAAGTACGGTTGACCGCTGTCCCTGAGCAGCTTCAGGAGGGATGCCATTTCCTCTTCCGTCCTGACGAGGGCCAGCGCGTCCGCGGGGCCTCCGGTGCGGAATGAACAGTGCCTGTCCATCGGTTCATTATATCTGATCTGCTCTGAAGGAAGAATCCTCCCCATCTCCTTCTGTAGTGCTGTGTGAATCACGTTTCCTCCATCCTGCCGCCAATGCTGTTTTTACACACCTGCAGACGCGGCATCTATACGGTATATTTGCAGATCCGCCCTCACTTCAGCGGCAGATCAGTCGTCTTCATTGCCTTTCTCTCTGCTCTTCCGCATGAGATTTTCCTGCACTCTCTTGTACAGTTCATGGGCAGCATTATAGCCCATGAGTTTCTGGCGGTGATTGGCCGCCGCGGCCTCACAGATGATCGCAACGTTTCTGCCCGGACGGACCGGAACACGGTAACAGACCACCTTGTTGCCAAGGTATTCCGAATAATTGTCCTCCATACCGAGCCGGTCGTACTCCCGGTTCCTGTCCCACTCTTCCAGGTGGATCTCCATATCGATACTCTGGCTGTCGCGGACGCTGGAGACACCGAACAGGGTCTTGACATCGATGATGCCGATGCCGCGCAGTTCGATAAAATGCTTGGTAATGGGAGGCGCGATTCCGATGAGCGTCACCTCGCTGACCTTGCGGATCTCGACCACATCGTCCGAAACGAGACGATGGCCGCGCTTGATCAGCTCCAGAGCCGCCTCGGATTTGCCGATGCCGCTGTCTCCGGTCAGCAGGACGCCGATTCCGTAGACATCCACCAGAACACCGTGGATGGAGATGCAGGGTGCCAGGCGCACATTGAGCCAGCGCAGGATCTCCGCCATAAAGGGGCTGGTCGCCTGTGTGGTGAGATACATGGGCATGCCGTGCTTTCGCCCGATTTCCAGGATAATGTCATCGGGATACATCCCGCGGGTGAAGATCACCATGGGGACATCCAGGGAGAAGAGCTTTTCAAAAGCCGCTCTCTCGGATTCCTCATCCATCTGCTCGATATAGGAGTGTTCGACCAGACCGATCAGCTGGATCCTTCCCGCCGCGAAATGGTCAAAATACCCTGTCAGTTCCAGAGCAGGACGGTTGACTTCCGTCTGGCGCACCTTGATGCCGTCTGTGGAGATTTCGGGCGCGAGGTTTTCCAGATTCATTTTTTCGACGATTTCATCAATATTCACGTAAGACATACCTGTGCTCATACCTCCATTCCCTGATCGCAGGATATTTGCGCCGCCCCGCGGCACAAAGCTCTGAGAGTGAAAAACATGCATCAGCTGCTTTTTTCAGTGTTTTTGCCGTCCGGTGAGCACGATACTTGTCATCTCGTGCTCATCTCCCTCTACGGAAATAATGGGTGTCACGGAAGCGCGGGAATAGATTCCCGCCACACGTCCGCCGTAGAGATAGACACCTGTCATATTGCTGAAAGACTGCCACTGCGGCACCTGCTCCGCCTCTGCCGGACCGGAAACTTTTTCCGCTTTTTCTCCGGCTTGTCCCGGGGCTTTCTGCGGCTTCCGGGGACCGAAATAAATATTTTCCGTCCTGTAGGGCGTCACGAATTCCTGCAGGATATAGTCTGTATCCGCGTGCGCGTCAAGACGGGCCTTCCACTCCTCCTCACTTAAGAGCCGCCCCGGATAAATACCGTGGGCTCCGTAGGAGTCGCGGGGTTTGATGATCCATTTTGCCCTGTCATTGCGGACATCCTCCCGCTCCGCGATCTCTTTGGTCAGGATCGCCGTAAAGGGCACATGGGCAGCGATAAAAGCCTTGTCCTCCTCCGATAGGAAAGAGGCAGTGCGGGGATCGTGGAGGATGCGGAACAGCACCTTGTCATGCACGACCTGTGTACAGAAATCGCCGATCAGGCAGACACTCCGGTCCCGGACAGCCTGCAGGAAGGGCCTGACCTCCTCTGTGTGCGCCAGGATATCGCTGGTCACAGCGCGGCGGTAGACCGCGTCGACCGGATGGCCGTCCCCCGTCAGCAGCCTGCCGTTTTCATAGCGCATATCCCGTATTTCCGCCACAAAGGCTTGGCATCCGGCGCGCTCAAAGGCCTTGCGGAAGGCAGTGAACTCGGCCGCAGAGGAGCCTTTTTCCAGGAAATCCACAATAGCAACGGCGGGAAGGGCGGCCTCGTCCGTCCCCTGTCCCTCCGGATCCCGCCCCTCTGCATAAATGCGCAGAAAAGTTTCCACCCAGGAGTCAAACAGTTCGAACATATGCTGCTCATACCGCTCATCCATCTCCCGGTAAAGGAGAGTATTGCGGTAGGTGCGGTAGAGCTCAGCGTTTTCGTTCATCGCGCTGCTGCCGTCCGCGTTGAATTCACAGAATTTGAAATCTCCTGTCTCCTCATTGAGGAAAATATCCAGCCGGCACACCGGCAGCAGAGTGCTGTAGGCGGGCCGATGAAGGATCGTCTCCTCCAGTTCCCGCGGAAAGCCGAACAGGGCACGGTAATCGGCCTTGTCCAGGTACTCTTGTATCACACGGACCAGGATTCTCCAGGCCTGCTCCAGGTCCTCTTTCAGCTTCCCGAATCCCTCCCGGGAAAAATATTTGGGAAGATATCCGAATTTGATCGGCACTCCCTTGTAAGTCGCCGTCCCCTGCCGCATCTCCTCGATCTGGGCGCGGCCGGAAGCTGCATGTGCTTCAAATTCCCGGAGCACCAGTTCACGGGGTTCGGCATCTATGGTCATTCTCATCCTGTAAGCCTCTTTCTCATGTTCGGAGCTCTATTCCTCTTCCGCCTGACTTTCCTGTCCTTCCTGTACAGAGTTCTGCTCTTCATCTGAAAAGCCGCCTGTCTTCTGGCCGGGATGAAGGAAATCCCAGATTTCCTGCGCCTGACGGGCGGGTATTTCGGGAATCGCGGCCAGTTCTTCCGGAGTGGCGGCGATGATGTCCTCAATAGAGCGGAAAGTGCGCATCAGGGCCTTTTTGCGGGCAGGTCCCACACCGGGAATGGCATCCAGACGCGAGGTGACCTGAGCCTTGCCGCGAAGGGAACGATGGTATTCGATGGCAAAGCGGTGGGCTTCATCCTGGATCCTGGTAATGAGCTTGAATCCCTCCCCGGAGGTGTCGATGGGGAGTTCCGCATTTTTGTAATACAGGCCCCGGGTGCGGTGATTGTCGTCCTTGACCATGCCGCAGACGGGAATGTCCAGCCCCAGTTCCTCCAGGACCGAAGTCGCGATGTTGACCTGTCCCCTGCCTCCGTCCATCATGATGAGGTCGGGAAAGCGTGTAAAGCTGCCCAGTTCGGCATCCAGGTTTTTTTCCCTGATCTCCTGCTGCTCCTCGATCCCGTGGCGGAAGCGCCGGGTCAGGACTTCGCGCATGCAGGCGTAATCGTTGGGTCCCGCCACTGACTTGATGCGGAACTTGCGGTAATCACTGCGCTTGGGCTTTCCGTTTTCGTAGACCACCATCGATCCGACATTGGCAAAGCCGCTGATGTCAGAGATATCGTAGGCTTCCATGCGCCGCACAGACGCAAGTCCCAGCAGATCCGCGATCTCCTTCGAGGCGCCGATGGTGCGTCCCTCTTCGCGGCGAAAGCGCTCCCGGTCTCTCTGCAGAACGATGGAAGCGTTCTGGACCGCAAGCTCGACCATCTTTTCCTTCCTGCCCTTTTTGGGGACAAAAATGGTCACTTTGCTGCCGCGGCGGGCACTGAGCCAGTCCTCCAGGAGCTGATGGTCATCCGGTTCCACGGGAAGATAGATCTCCTTGGGGACAAAAGGTGTCGCGGCATAAAACTGCTTGATGAATTCCGAGAGGATCGAGCCCTCCGGCTGACCGCCGACATGCACCATATAGTGATGCTCCCGGCCCATGAGCTTGCCGTCCCGGACAAAAAAGACCTGTATGACTCCGTCCGCGTCCGCATTTTCGTGTTCGACGGCAACACCGAGAACATCCCTGTTTTCGCCGACACCATCGGACATCTTCTGCTTCTGGGCCACCTGCTGCACGCTCTGGAGCAGGTCGCGCCAGCGGATCGCCTCCTCGAAGCGCATCTCCTCCGAGGCCTTCTCCATTTTTTCCGTCAGGTCGCGGAGTACCGGCTTGTAGTTGCCGGACAGAAATTCGACCGCCATGTCGATCCGCCTGCGGTAGTCCTCCCCGGAAATGCTGCCTGTACAGGGTCCGCAGCAGCGGTTCATATGAAAGTTCAGGCAGGGCCGGTCCTTTCCGATGTCCCTGGGCAGGACTCGATTGCAGTCCCGCAGACCGTACATACGGTTGATCAGTTCAATTGTGCTACGCACAGCCTGAGCGCTGGAAAAGGGGCCGAAATATCTGGCCTTGTCTTTTTTCATGCGGCGGGAGAACAGGATGCGGGGATAGTCCTCTCCCACGGTGACCTTGATGTAGGGATAGGTCTTGTCATCCTTGAGCAGCGTGTTGTACTTGGGGCGGTGCTCCTTGATCAGGTTGTTCTCCAGGATCAGCGCTTCGAGTTCCGAATCGGTCACAATATACTCAAAGCGGTTGATCTGTTTCACCATGCGGTCGATCTGGGGACCGCGGCCCACTATTTTGCGAAAATAAGAGCGGACACGATTGTGGAGGTTGACCGCCTTGCCCACATAAATAATCGCATCCTGCTCATCGTGCATGATATAGACGCCGGGCTGAGCCGGCAGTTTTTTCAGTTCTTCGGAAAAATCTTTCATTAATCTCCAAAAAGATCGTCCAGGGACACTTGGGAAAAACGGCCCTTGGGCGAGCTGCTCACAGGAGCGCTCTCATTTTCCGGGCACACTTCGTCTGCTGCAGGAAGGTCTTCCGCGGCAGGAACAGCTTCTGCTGCCGGATCATTCTCTGTCACGGAACTATTCTCTGCGGCGAAAACATTTTCTGCTGCAGGGTTATACTCTGCCGCAGACGCCTGCTCTACCGCAGGGATATCCTCTGCCGCAGGCGCTTGCTCTGCTGCGGATACGGTCTCTGCCGCGGGAATCTCCTCTGCCGGGGAAACGGTCTCTGCTGCGGGAACATCCTCCACCGCAGCCCTTTCCTCTATAGCGGAAACGATCTCTGCCACGGGGATCTCCTCTGTGTCGGAAACCGCCTCTTCCGGAACGATCTGCTGCGCCTCAGACACTGCACCGGTTTCTTCTTCAGAAGCAGAAGCCGCTTCAGAGTCTGTCTGCTGTTCCGCAGCCTCTCCCTGTCCGCCGTCTCTTCTGGCGCGGACATCGTTAAACATCTTCATGAATTCCTTGCCGGTGATAGTCTCCTGTTTGATCAGGAAGTCGGCGATGACATCCATGGCATCCATATTTTCAGAAAGGATGCGCTTTGCCTCCCGGTAGCTGGTCTCCAGGATCTTGCGGACCTCTTCGTCTACAGCCGCCGCGGTGACATCGCTGCAGTTGAGAACAGCGCGGCCCTCCAGGTACTGGCTCTCGACAGTGGCAAGTCCCATCAGACCGAAGCGCTCGCTCATGCCGTACTGGGTGACCATATTGCGGGCCAGGGCAGTTGCGCGCTCGATATCGTTGGAGGCACCGGTAGTGACGCTTTCAAACTTGAGTTCCTCCGCGGCGCGGCCGCCCAGAAGGCCGATGATGATGGCCTCGAGCTCAGCCTTGCTGTTGAGGTATTTTTCCTCCTCGGGAACCTGCATGACATAGCCCAGGGCACCCATGGTACGGGGCACAATGGTGATCTTCTGCACGGGCTCGGAATTTTTCTGCACAGCGCTGATCAGAGCGTGACCGACTTCGTGATAGGACACGATCCGGCGCTCTTCCTTGCTCATGATGCGGTCTTTTTTCTCCTTGCCGACCAGGACCTGCTCGACGGCCTCAAAGAGGTCCTTCTGGCAGACATACTGGCGGTGATCCTTGACGGCGTTGATGGCCGCCTCGTTGATCATATTGGCCAGGTCGGACCCCACGGCGCCGCTGGTGGCCAGAGCGATCTCTTCCAGATCGACTGTCTCGTCCATCTTGACATCTTTTGCGTGGACCTTGAGGATGGCGACGCGGCCCTTGAGATCAGGGCGGTCGACGATGATGCGGCGGTCAAAGCGGCCGGGGCGCAGCAGGGCCTTGTCCAGAATCTCGGGGCGGTTGGTCGCGCCGATGATCAGGATACCCTTGGAGGCCTCGAAACCGTCCATCTCGGAGAGCAGCTGATTGAGGGTCTGCTCGCGCTCCTCGTTGCCTCCGCCGTAGCGGGAATCGCGGCTGCGGCCGATGGCGTCGATCTCATCGATGAAAATAATGCAGGGTGCATTTTTGTTGGCTTCTTTGAACAGGTCGCGCACGCGGGACGCGCCCACGCCGACATAGAGCTCGATGAAATCCGAGCCCGTCAGAGAGAAAAACGGCACATGGGCCTCGCCGGCCACAGCCTTGGCCAGCAGGGTCTTTCCGGTTCCGGGAGGACCCACGAGCAGGGCTCCCTTGGGAAGCTTGGCGCCGATCTTGACATAGCGTCCGGGATTGTGCAAGAAATCGACGACTTCCACCAGAGATTCCTTGGCCTCGTCTTCACCTGCCACGTCCTTGAAGGTGACGCCTGTCTCCTTCTGCACATACTCCTTGGCCGTGCTCTTGCCGACGCCCATGATGCCGCCCCGGCCTCCGCCCATGCGGCGGAAGAGCACACTGAGAAGCCCCCACATCAGAAGGATGGGAAGCACGTAGGAGAGAAGGAAGGACACGACCATACCGGAGCTGTCAGGCACGTAGGGGTTGAAGGTGATCTTGGCATCCATCAGCCTCTTGGTGAGCGCATCCTCGGACTCGGCCATACCTGTGTAGAGCACAGCATCCGAATCCTTGAGATGGATCTCCAGACGGTCCGACTTCATATCGACCTCTGTGACCTTCTCCTGCTGGATATATTTGATAAAGTCATTATAGGAAATCTTGCGCGACTCACTGTTGTCCCGCATGAAATAGCTGAAAGCAGCAAACAGGACGACAGTGATCAGCAGTACCAGAAAGAGATTCTGGCGGGGCTGGCCGTTTCCGCCGCCATTGCCGTCGCCGTTATTTCCGTTTCCGTTGTTTCCTCCATTTCCGTTTCCGCCGTTTCTGCGGTTCCCGGAATTATTTCCCTGGCCGCTTCCGTTCCCGCCCCCGAAAGGGTCGAAAAACCGGATCCGCCCGGAATTCTGCAGATTCTTATTTCTTCCAATCATTCGAATAAACCTTATTTTTTCTTTCTTCCAATCATACCCGAACACGTCCGTGCCCAGGTATCGTGATTATTATTCCCGGTTTGTCCGTTTCAGTACGACAGCCTGATCACCGCTCTGTCTTCTGTCTTACGCGCTGTGCGGGAACAGATCTGAAAATAGGGCTGGAAAGCCATTTATCTATTATAAAGAAGAAATGCATACA
>CAMKEX010000006.1 GCA_946411695.1 uncultured Lachnospiraceae bacterium | reverse complement strand
AACCGCTGATAACCAGATCCGGCTCTTTCCCGTACTTGTCGCAGAAGGCGTCCATAATGCTCAATATGCCGCTGTGGGCGCATCCCGACATCAGCACTCTTTTTGATCCTTCCCTGATCACAAGAAACTGTTCATGGACAAAATCATCACACTGAAAATGATCTCCCTTTCGGACCAGAATGCGCTTATTGGATGAAGGCAGTTTATGGCTCCTGTTTTTGATCGTGAAGAGTTCCAGTTCATCGTCGATCCTGTAATCTCCCTGTAAAAACCGGACCTGAGCAAGCTCTGCAATCGTCTTGTCGATTCCTATATATTCGTAGCGTTCCGGAGCGGATTTTCCCCTGTCCGAATAGTATTCACCCGTGGCAGACTCCTGCATGTAGATCAGTGCCTGATCGTTGATTCCGGCAAAGGGGAGGATGCCTCCGGAGTGGTCATAGTGTCCGTGACTCAGGATGACTGTGTCGACCTTTGTCAGATCAATGCCCAGCGTCTGTGCATTTTGCAGAGTTTGTCCGGAAGGTCCCAGGTCAAGCAGCATCCGGTGTTTTTTTGTCTCAACATAAAAAGAGAGCCCGTGTGCGTATGCACAGCCGTTTTGGCCCTCTGTATTCTCAATCAGATTGATGATTCTCATTGCGTCCTCTCAGCGGAAAAGCTCCTGCAGAACAAATCCTCTTATGTAATCGGTTTTAAGAGATGGTCTTTCTCTTTATCAGAAATCCATCATCCTTTGTATTATACACAGACGTTTTTTCATATAAAAGGCTTGTATTGTACTCCCGGACTGTTTTTTCGGTGAAAAAGCGGTACAGGCTCTTTTCATCCAAACTCCATCTAAACGTTATCTGAACACATTTTGTCTACTGGTTTTTAGAAGGCTTTACCTGTGGTACAATGACAGGACAAGCCAGCGTCAGCAAGGCTGAAAGAAATCCGTCACATTGGAGGAATAAAAATGCGACTCTTATTTATACGGCATGCGGAGCCGGATTATTCGACTGATACATTGACAGAAAAAGGAAGGCGGGAAGCTGCACTTCTGGCAAAGGCCGCCCCTTCCATGCAGCTGGACCATTGTTTCGTTTCACCGCTGGGGCGGGCGCAGGAGACAGCATCCTATTGTATGAAGACAGCCGGAATGACAGCAAAGACACTGGACTGGCTGGTGGAATTTGACGCGCCGGTGGATCTGAACAGGACGCCGGAGCTTCTTGCAGCCTATCCCAATGTAGAACCTGAACCTCCTGCAGGTAGTCCGAAAAACTCACTCGCAGAAAGTGAAGCAAAGGGATTCCCGCAGGGAGAAGTACCGGGAAAGGGAGAAGTCTGTACTCCGGGTCTGTATCGCCTGCGCCGGCCCTGGGATATCGGGCAGATTTACTACGCGGGGCATCCGGAACTCATGGATCCCTTCGGCTGGCGTAAGTCCGAAATCTACCGGAAATCCCAGATGCCCACCCGATATGACCAGGTCGTAAACGCCTTCGATGAACTGCTGGCCTCCTATGGGTATGTGCATGAAAACGGGCTCTACCGCGTCGAGCGGGAAAGCCGGGAGACCCTGACCTTCTTCTGCCATCTGGGTGTCTCCTGTGTGCTGCTCTCGAATCTGTGGAATACCAGCCCTTTCTTCCTGTGGCAGAATCTGGCCATGCCCACATCTTCCGTCACAGAACTTTTCACTGAGGAAAGGGAACAGGGCTCAGCTCTCTTCCGTGCCCGGAGGATCGGCGACGTGTCGCATCTCTATGCAGGAAATGAACCGGTGTCCTTTGCCTGCCGTTACTGCGAAGTCTACAGTGATTTTTCCGAAGAGACAGGGCGGCACTGATCAATAATGACCTGAAAAAATACCCCCTTACCGGATGACGGCGAAGAACTTGCCGTTTCCGTTACAGGGGGTACATTTTATCAGGCATATTTATACTTACGGCCACGGTCCCGCGGCTGCAGACATGTATGAATAAACTATGCATTGCTCCGTGCCGCGGCCGCTCTCACAATGCTGTTGATTCACATTTTTATGCTTCCGGTTTCCAGTAGACAGTGTTTGGATTTTCCCTGTCGGGGACAATTTCGATCCAGTACTTGTCCGGATCCTCGATGAAATAGATGCCTCTGCCTTTGTTCTCAAATACGATACATCCCATCTTTTCGTGCAGAGCATGGGCTGCCTGCATATCGTCGGTCTTGAACGCAAGATGGAATTCATCTCCGAGATCGAGGATATCCTCTTCATCCCAGTTCCAGGTAAGTTCCAGTTCATGTTTGGAAGCACCGTGATCTCCAAGCCAGCACTGTGTGAAATCGCTTCCTTCATAGCGCCTGAGTTCTTCCAGATCCAGGGCTTCCTTATAGAACTTCAGCGACCTTTCCAGGTTGGAAACATTGAAATTGTTGTGAGTAAAAGCAAACATCTCTATGTTCTCCTTTCATACATGTGACCGTGGGGAGTGCCCGCAAATGAGTGGACTCAAAAGAGAAGGGTATCCGTCACTGCCAGAAGTTCGATCAGTTCTGTCTTCCAGTGATCGATCTCTTTCCTGCCTTTCTCTGTCTCCATACCTTTCCTGCGGATCGAGCGGCGGATCAGTCGGGTATAACCGACGATACGGGCCTTGTTCTCCACTTCCCGGATTCTGTCTTCCCGGTCCGTTTCCAGATATTCTGCAAGGCACTTGTGCCAGAATTTCTTTCCGGTTTCCAGATTGATGCCCTGGAACCGTTCGATCCTTGTATGGTCGATCTCGCTGAACCCGTTATAGGCGTTGAATATACTGGCCAGTTCAAAGATCGGGTGACCGACCGCAAGAGTATCCATGTCGATCAGAAGCACCTCGTCGTTCTGCAGCACCAGGTTTTTGGTGTGATAATCTCCGTGGATCATATGGTCGTCATGCGGAACAGCTTCCACAAGTGAGATCAGCTTTTCCCCTGCCTCCATGGGCAGATAGTTCTGCAGAAATCCGGCCCAGGAAAGAACGGTCTCTTTCATGTCCGGAAGTTTCCCCGCCGGAACCGCAGTCGAGTGAATCAAGCGAAGCATTTTCACATACTCATGGACACACCAGTCCAGCTTGTCCGGTTCCTCTGTAAGGATCCTGGTAAAAGAGCGCGCATTGAGAAATTCAAACACCGAACCGTAGGTATCCTCTACACGGACAACATCATAGGAAATCGCGGTGGGGATCCCGAGGATGAGTGCAAGTTTTGCCAGCTGCCTTTCCTTTTGGATCTCGCGGAGCGCATCGGCTTCTTTATAGACCTTGACGACAGTGTCCTGATCAATGCGGTAGATCGTGCCGTTCGATCCGTGCCCGATCACCTCGCACCCCTGCACAGAGACGGCACGATAAGCTTTTTCCACCTGTATGATCTCAGTAAATCCGGTCGTTTCCAGAATTCCGTATACTTCCGGGCTGGCGTTAATGAAACGGATGTCAGGGAACCTCTTTTTCATGCGCAGGATCAACCGCAGTCCCGCACTGGAAATATATTCCAATGATGTGCCGTCCAGTACGATGGGCTCACCTTCTTTTCCTTCCAGCTGTTCCCGGATCTTCTCCTCCCAATAAGGTGCATTTGAGGAATCAATTCTGCCATCTAATACGATATTCATTCATACATACCTCTTATGGGGCAGTGCTTTGACGCGACGGCATCCTCTGTGTCTAAGCTTTTTGTCTTGAGTCCGTGGAAAAGCAGAAGATCCATCATTCATGCGTTTCTAATCTGCGATCAGAACTGATATGATACAGGCGCTTCTGTGAAAGAGCAGATGGATGCATTTGCATTTTGGAAATAGAGAACTTCCATTTTTCCGTCCTCTTCGCTGTACATGGCACGAAGGGTGGGATTTGCATCCAGCATGGACTTTTTAGCCTCTGTTCTGTCATCGCGGACCACTTCACAGCTGAGCCTGATCCACTTGCCTTCCTTGTTCATACCCGAAATTTCCACCTTCGGGTTCTTCTGCATCTGTTTGTAAACATCCTTTTCATTGCTGGTGATGATATAAATCTTTCCATCAAATTCATTGATGGCGCCGAAAGGACGGACTCTGGGCTGGTCTCCATCCATAGTTGCAATATAGAAGACACCTGCATCCTGTAAAAACTGTAATACTTCCTTCATAATCTGCTGCTCCTTTCACTGCCGGTACTCGTATTGAGCATCGTTAATTCATTTATAAATATCTGTATTCGCGATTATAAGAGTGTTCCGATAACCACTATATCACATAATTTTATCCGTTTCATAAATACACGTCAACCGCAGGGAATGCAGGGAGCGGTCTCAGATGTTTCCGTCTCAAATGTATCAATCTTTTCCATTGTTCATCCCTTTTTCTTCCTCACGCCGGTTCGATCGTCAGCAGTTCCATCTCCAGAGGCATGAGGGAGACATCCTTAAAAGTAATATAATAATACTCCCCTCCGGGTAGCAGGCTGTTGAGCGGCCTGCCGTCAGGAGGGGAGCGCTTTTATCTTCATTGCACACGACCCGCGGGCGGGTCCCGGATGAATCAGATGGTGGTCTTTCTCACGTTTGTGGAAAGGAAGTTCTGGTAGCCGATCCATCCTTCACCGACAGTGGTTCCCAGGATGGCTTCCTTGAAAATTTCCATCTTGGCGTCGGTGTTGTCGGCAAAGTTGAGGGCTGCGGCCTCGATGATGGCGGGTTTCTTGGGGGATCCGAATTCATATTCGCCGTGGTGGGCCAGGATGCAGTGGCGCACCTCTGCCGCGAGGACGGGCGGGAATCCGTCGATCTCTTTGATCTTTTCGTTGATCATCTCGCAGCCGATGACGATGTGGCCGATCAGCTGCCCCTCTTCCGTGTAGTCATTGCGGGGGAAGGCGGAGAGTTCGCGCACCTTGCCGATATCATGCAGCAGAGCGACGCTCACGAGGAGGTCGCGCTTGAGCAGCGGATAGCACTTGCAGTAGAAGTGGCAGAGCTGGGCAACGCCCAGGGTGTGTTCGCAGAGTCCGCCGATAAAACCGTGGTGTACGGATTTTGCGGCCGAAGACAGTTTAAAAGCTTTGATAAACTCTGTATCGTCCACAAAAAACATCTCCAGAAGCTTTTTGAGGTGAGGGTTCTCAATGGAATCCACAAACTTCAGGATCGTCTTATACATATCATCGACATTCCGTTCGGAAACCGGCAGATAATCGGAAGGGTCATACTCCCCCTCGTGGCAGAGTCTCGCACGGCGGACGTTGAGCTGCAGGTGTCCCTGGAAGGTGATCACTTCTCCGGAGACATCCACGTAGTCCATCTCTCCGAATTCCCCGATCCCCATACTGTCCGGATCCCAGATCTTGGCATCGATGGTGCCTGTCTTGTCCTGAAATGTCAGAGTCTCATAAGCCTTTCCCGCTCTTGTCACAAGAGACTGTCTCTTTTTGCAGAGATAAATATCCTTTACACTGCTTCCGTCCTTCAGATCACTGATGTATCGCATCTTCCTTTTCTCTTTCTAAATATATTGGTTCTAAATATATTGACATATTGACAGCTGTTAAGATTCCCGGCTCCCGAGCAGATGTCGGGACCGGTCAGCCTTACTGCATGGTGACATTGACCTTTATTTCTTCAAAATTGACTCCGTTTCTCCGTTTGATGCGGAGAGTCACATTCTGTCCGGGTTCGGTCACTTCAAGCTTCACGATCAGTCCTGCCATATGGAGGATATCATCATTTCCGAATCCTGTGATCACATCCCCCTTCTGAATACCCGCTGCCATAGCCGGAGAATCATCCTCCACGCGGGTCACCCATACGCCGACCGGAATATTATTGGCCTCACTGATCTCATTCGTAACATCGATCCCTCTGATCCCCAGAAAGGCCTTTGTGGTCCCGGATTCCATTCTGCGGATAATGGGGCGTAGTTCAGAAATCCCGACTGCGCAGAGCATATTGGGAATATTGTTATCCCGGTACTGCATATCGATCATTCCGACAACGGCGCCGTCCAGGTTAATGAGGAATCCCGTGGCATCATTACTTCCGTACATATCTGTCGAGAGACGGCAGAGATCATTATCCGGCAGTTCAAGACTGTCGTCTGCACCGGTGATGTTCCCGAAGACCACGGATCCCAGAGTCCCGGTGGGGCTTCCGATGGCGATTACAGGAGCACCGGTGATGATATTCTTTCCGGAGGATCCGAAGACAGCCTCTTTGATGGTCGTTCTGATTCCGACCGGAACAGAAGCTGAGGGCACAGACAGAACAGATAATCCCGTGATGCTGTCAGAACCCGCAATTTCCGCCTCTGCCTCGGTTCCATCGTGAAATGTCACAATGATGCGGTGGGCATCCTCGATCCGCCGGCTCTGTACCAGAATAAATATATCTGAATCCGTTTTTTTTGTCACAAGACCGGCTGCCGTGTCTCTGTTTTCATAGGCGTCATTGAACCAGTCTGTGTCAGCGGTGATTTTCGAAACCGCCACGATCATGCCGGATTTTTCCTGGGCCAGATCCTGCATAGAGGCGCTGATCCGCTTGTACTGCTCAATGCCGATGATCTTTTCGTCCAGAAGGGCGTCCAGCTCCCTGCTGATCTGCTCCCTCTGCTCAGTGGCTTCCTTTTTCCGCTCGTTTTCCACCATATCCTCAGGTGTGAGTTCCTCACTGGGTTTTTCTTCCGGAAGGGTAACTGTCTCTGTTGTCTCTGAACCGAAATTCAGCACGTTGTTGACGATCGGCAGCAGAATTGAGAAGACAACACAGGAGACTACGCCGAACAGAACTGCGACTGCCATCGTGTCCCTGGCAACCCGCAGGAACTTCCTGCGGTTCATCGGGCGCTTTTTGATCTCCTCATGCATGAAATCGACGATGTCTTCTGTATCCGCCTCGGTATTCCTGATGATATCTTCGGGATCCTGCAGAATCGTATCATCCTGCAGGTGGTTTTTTTTCTTATCTTCCATATCCGCTCTCTTCTATGAAGAAATGTTCTGTCCGGACTGCTCCGAAATCCGTTCAAATACCTGCATCTCAGTATACTATCAGAAACAGAAAATGAAAACCACAATCCTCAGCGCAGTCCCCCGCAAAAAGCCGGCTTTCAAGGAAGGCTTTTCGACAAACGCAGACCCTCTGTGCTATACTTATACAATCACTGATCGTCACTGTAAGACAATGCAATATCGCTTTCAGGTAAGATATATGAACGAAAAAGTACTCCATATTGTAGAATATGACAAGATTATTTCCCGACTGGAAGAGCATGCGGATTCTCAGCCCGGCAAGAAGCTGTGCAGAGAGCTGGTTCCCATGGACAGCCTGTTTGAGATCGAACACGCGCAGGCCCAGACCGAATCCGCGCTCTCGCATTTATTCCGCAAGGGTTCCATCTCCTTCGGAAACAACCGGGATTTCAACTATATGTTCGGAGCGCTTTCTGTAGGCGCTTCTCTTTCCATGCCGGAACTTTTGCAGCTCGCCTCCTTCCTGGACAATGTCGGAAGGATCAGAAATTACGGCCTGAGCAAGGACGGCGAGAGGTCCGAGATCAGGACCCGGGGCAATTCAGGCGGGAAGAAATCCGGCAAAAGCGCCTCTTCCGAAAAGAGCAATCAGCCGTCCATAAGCAGTGCGGGCACAGACCAGGCAGAAGACAGGCCCGATGTCCTCTTTGACCTCTTCGACTGCCTGTATCCGGTCCCTTCCCTGTCGGCGGAGATCCGGCGCTGCATTCTCTCCGAGGAACAGGTCGCGGACGACGCCTCCCCGGCCCTTCGCAAAGTGCGCCGGGAAATGCAGATGACCGGGGACAAAGTTCATCAGCAGCTGGCAAAGATGGTCAACACAACCTACTCCGCCTATCTGCAGGACAACGTGATCACCCTGCGCGGCGACCGCTACTGTATCCCCGTCAAGGCAGAATATAAATCCCAGGTTCCGGGACTCATTCACGACCAGTCCTCCACAGGCTCCACACTTTTTATCGAGCCCGCTGCCATCGTCAATCTCAACAACCAGCTGCGCGAACTGGCTATACAGGAGAAAAAAGAGATCGAGAAGATTCTTGCATCGCTCTCTGCCCAGGCAGGCGACCATCTCATGGAGCTCAAGGACGACGCGCAGAATATGACGCAGCTGGATTTCATTTTCGCCCGTGCGGACCTGGCTATGGAGCAGAATGCCACCCGGCCTGTTTTTAATGACAAATTTTATATCAATATCCGCCAGGGACGCCATCCTCTGATCGACCCCAAAAAGGTCGTTCCCATCGATATCGAACTGGGCGCCGATTATGACATGGTCATTATCACCGGCCCCAATACCGGCGGCAAAACCGTCACGCTCAAGACTGTCGGCCTCTTTGAACTGATGGGCATGGCAGGCCTCCATATCCCCGCCGGAGACAGGAGTGAGCTCTCCCTCTTCCGCGAAGTCTTTGCAGACATCGGTGATGAGCAGAGCATCGAGCAGAGTCTGTCCACTTTTTCTTCGCATATGAAGACAATTGTGGATATTTTCCGCCGTGTCGACCGCCAGTGCCTGTGCCTCTTCGACGAACTGGGCGCCGGTACTGATCCCACCGAGGGTGCCGCGCTGGCAATCTCCATCCTCAATTTCTGCCATGTGCGAAAGATCCGCACACTGGCAACCACCCACTACGCTGAACTCAAGGCTTATGCCATGCGCACGGAGGGGATTGTAAATGCGAGCTGCGAATTCAACGTCGAGACCCTGCAGCCCACCTATCGTCTCATGGTCGGCATTCCCGGCAAGAGTAATGCCTTCGCAATCTCCCAGAAACTTGGACTGCCCAACTATATCATCGAGACCGCAAAGGAACAGCTCAGTCAGGACGCCCAGAATTTTGAAGATCTGCTCTCCGATCTGGAAAAAGCCCGCCAGCAGCTACATAAGGAACAGGAAGAGTCCGCACGGATGCGGGAGTCTCTGGAGAAGGAGCGAAAAGCCCTGCAGAACAAGGAGCGCCAGTTTGAAAAGCGGCGCGAAGAACTCCTGCAGAAGGCCAACGAAGACGCGAGAGATATTCTTGCCAGGGCCAAAGAGGAGGCCGACCAGGCCATTTCGGATCTCCGGAAAGCCTCCCAGGGAGGCAAAAAGGGAGGCGATCTGTCCTCTATGGAACGCACGCGCACTGCCCTTCGCAACAAAGTAAATGAAAAGAATGCATCCCTGAAATTTGACAAAGAACCCGCCGCCCCTGCCGGAAAGAAGCTCCGTGCCTCCGACCTGCACATAGGCGACAAGGTACGTGTCGTCTCCATGGGTCTGACCGGCACTGTCAGCGCCCTTCCGGACCGGAACGGCAAGGTGAGTGTCCGCTGCGGCATTCTTCAGAGCAAAGTCGACCTCTCCGACCTGCGCCTTGTGGCCGAAGACGCCTTCGGAAACACCCTGGATGCCTACGGCAATCCCATCGGTGCAGCAGGCTCACAGAAGCGCTCCGGAAGCGCCATGAAGCGCGCTTTCCGCGACGCGGACAAGGCCGCATCCTCCGGCAAGGACATGGATCTCTCCCGCGGTTCCTCCGTATCTCCGGAACTCAACCTCCTGGGCCTTACCACGGATGACGCCATCTGGAAGCTCGACAAATACCTCGATGAGGCCCGCGTCTCCCATCTGCAGAGCGTGCGCATTGTCCACGGCAAAGGCACCGGCGCCCTCCGCAATGCAGTCCACCAGTACCTGCGCAGGCAGAAGTGGATCAAATCCTTCCGCATCGGCGACTTCGGCGAAGGAGACGCCGGCGTAACGATCGTCACACTTAAAGATTGATTCCCTTAAGGATTGATTAAAGGAAAAATAATGGTATCAAAAAACAAAATCCTCATTGTAGACGATGACAGCAATATTGCTGAACTGATCAGCCTCTATCTGGCCAAAGAATGCTTCGACACACAAATTGTAGGGGACGGAGAGTCCGCTCTGCGGACTGTCAAAACCTATCAGCCGGACCTGATCCTGCTCGACCTGATGCTTCCCGGAATTGACGGTTATCAGGTCTGCCGTGAAGTCCGCGCATCTTCGGACACACCCATTATCATGCTTTCAGCAAAGGGAGAAGTCTTTGACAAAGTGCTGGGTCTGGAACTGGGCGCCGACGACTACATGGAAAAACCCTTTGATTCAAAAGAGCTTGTTGCCCGCGTCAAGGCAGTACTAAGGCGCTATAAGGCATCTTCTGCTTCCTCCGCCCCTGCAGAACCTGCCGACAAGATCGTCTCCTTCCCGGATCTGACCATCAACCTGACCAACTATTCCGTCACCTTCAACGGACAGCATATCGATATGCCGCCCAAGGAACTGGAGCTGTTTTATTTCCTGGCCTCCTCTCCCGGGCGTGTCTTTACCCGCGAGCAGCTGCTGGATCAGATCTGGGGCTATGAATATGTAGGAGATACACGCACCGTAGATGTCCATATCAAGCGCATCAGGGAGAAGACCGGAAGCAGCACAGCCTGGAAAATCTCCACCATCTGGGGAATCGGCTATAAATTTGAACTCCTGCAGTAAACAGGCATGCCGGGGCCTCCCGGCTCTGTCTGTGAAAATCGTTTAATCGACTTGTACAGTAAACTGCCATGGCAGCGTGACTGCCTCCTGTATTCGCAGAACAGGGTCACTCATGAAAAAAACGCTCTATCTCAGAATCCTGATCGCCTATTTTTTCTTCGGACTGTTCGGTTTTTTTGCTGTCGCCACGATCGTCTCCCGGCTGACTGCAGAATACTGTATCCGTGACAAGGCGCGCAATCTCTACGGAGAGGCAACACGAATCTCAGATACCTATGCCCTGCAGCTCTACAATTCCAAAGTCTCTCTGGAAGAGGTGCAGGCACAGATGGAAGCTCTTTCCTTCTACATGGATACAGAGATCTGGATCCTCAATCCGTCCGGGCGAATGGTCGTCAATTCCAGTCATGCTCCGGACCCCTCACAGGAAACCTACGTGGAAAATTTTGACTCCACCAGTCCTGCGGGCAACTACTATACCACAGGGACCTTTTTTGATTCCTTTGAAGAAGAAGTTCTCAGTGTTATGGCCCCCATCACCAGCGATTTCAAAATCCGGGGATACGTCGTCATCCATATGCCGATGAAAAGGATCCTTGCAGATGCCGACAGCATGCTCAATATTTCCTACATGCTCCTGGTCATCCTCCTGGTCCTGTCCCTGATCATTCTGCTGTTCTTCACAGAGTATGTCTACCGTCCGCTCAAACGCATCATTGCCGGGGCAGAACAGTACGCCCTCGGAAATATGCATTACCATATTCCGGTAGAAAGGGAGGACGAGCTGGGTTATCTGTCCGCCTCCCTGGGCTATATGGCCGATACGATCGCGCGCGCGGAAGACGATCAGAAAAAGTTTATTGCCAACGTCTCCCATGACTTCCGCTCCCCCCTCACTTCGATCCGGGGATTCCTCGAAGCAATGCTCGACGGAACTATTCCGCCGGAACGGCATGAACACTATCTCCAGGTTGTCCTGGGAGAAACCGACCGTCTCACCAAGCTTACCAACGGTCTTCTCACACTCAACAACCTCAACACCGGAGGTATGCTCCTGCAACGCACGGATTTCGATATCAATGCTGTTATCCGCTCCGTTGCCGCCTCTTTTGAGCAGACCTGTGTCACCCGCAATATTCACATACGCCTGGTTCTGACCGGCAAAATCCTGTATGTCAACGCTGACCTTGAAAAGATACAGCAGGTCCTTTACAACCTGGTCGATAACGCCCTGAAATTCAGCCGCCCGGACTCGGAAGTCACAATCGACACCACTGAAAAAGGGGACACCGTCTTCGTATCTGTCAGAGACAGCGGAATCGGTATCCCCAAAGAGGACCAGAACCTCATCTGGGATCGCTTCTATAAAACCGACCTCTCTCGAGGCAAGGACAAAAAAGGAACCGGACTTGGTCTCTCCATTGTCCGGGAGATCATCCGCGCCCACGATGAGAACATCAACCTGGTCAGTACCGAGGGCGTCGGCTCTACCTTTACCTTCACCCTCCGCCGCTCGGACAAAAATGATAGTCTCAGCAGCATGGGAGAACCGGAGACATAAAGCATCTCTTATTCCAGAGTACTTATTCGCAGCATACTTATTTCCAGTGCAGCCTGTGCAGCTCCCCCTCCCGCTCCAGGCCGGGAAAGCCGGTCTGACGAAGGGCCTCGTACAAAACGATCGCTGCTGCATTGGACAGATTCAGAGAGCGGATGCCATATCCCATGGGGATCCGGATGCAGGAATCTTCGTGATCGACCAGAATCTCCTCCGGGATGCCTGCACTTTCCTTGCCGAACATAATATAATCGTCGGGTCCGAAATCCGCCTCGCAGTAGAGACGTTTTGCCTTGGTCGTGGCATACCACAGACGAGGCGGACGGGTGCCTGCTTCGGCAGGGCTGCCGAAGTTTTCGAGCATGAAATCTTCATAATCACGGTAGCGGTGCACATCCAGCTGTGCCCAGTAGTCCAGGCCTGCGCGCCGCAGTTCTTTTTCTGAAATATCAAATCCCAGGGGCTCGATCAGGTGGAGCGACGTGTTTGTCGCCGCACAGCTGCGGCCGATGTTTCCTGTGTTTCCGGGGATTTCCGGTTCGTGCAGTACAATGTGCATTTTTTCCCTCCGGGCTTTTCCTGTAAAAATCCTGAGGATATCCCTCTTTTGCGGATATCCTCAGGACTTTTTTTACTCAAAAACAGTAATTACCCTAAAATAGTTTTTATTGTAATAGTTATTGCCGCAAACAATTGTAAGCGGCAGTATTTTTACTTTGTTTCCCTCAGCCTGGCCACGAATCTGGAAAGTCTGGTCAGTGCTTTTCTGAGATTGTCGATGGAGTAGGCGTAAGAGATTCGAAGGAAGCCCTCGCCGCTGTCTCCGAAAGCGGTGCCCGGGACGATGGCGACCTTTTCTTCAGCCAGGAGGCGGTTGGCAAAATCTTCGCTGGAGAGGCCGAATTCTTTGATGCAGGGAAATACGTAGAAGGCACCCATGGGCTCAAAGCAGGGAATCCCCATCTCATTGAGCATGTGCAGTACGAAGCGGCGGCGCTCATTATAGGATTCGCGCATCATGCGCACATCGTCATCTCCGTTTCTGAGTGCCTCTACGGCAGCATACTGGCTGGTCGTGGGGGCGCACATGATGGCATACTGATGGATCTTGACCATCTGGGAAATGATCTCCTGAGGGCCGCAGGCGAAGCCCAGACGCCAACCTGTCATGGCATATGCCTTGGAGAAGCCGTTGACAACAATGGTGCGCTCCTTCATGCCGGGCAGGGAAGCGATGGATACATGGGGTTTTCCCGTGTAGGTAAGTTCACCGTAAATCTCGTCGGAAAGCACGTAGAGATCATTTTTGATGATGATCTCCCGGATTGCCTCCAGATCTTCTTTTTCCATGATCCCGCCTGTCGGATTGTTGGGAAAGGGCAGGACCAGGATCTTGGATCTTGGTGTGATCGCGGCTTCAAGTTCCTCCGGTGTCAGCCGGAACTGATTCTCATTTTTGAGGTTGATGATGACCGGAGCCGCATCCGCAAGGATTGCGCAGGGTTCATAGGACACATAGGAAGGCTGGGGGATCAGGACCTCGTCTCCCTCATTGATCATGGCGCGGAACATCAGGTCAATGGCCTCTGAACCGCCTACCGTGATAAATACCTCCTTGTCCCATACATAATCGATGTCCTGGGTGCGCTTCATATATCTGCAGATTTCCTGCCGGAGTTCCTTCAGACCGGAATTGGACGTATAAAAGGTACGGCCCTTCTCCAGTGAATAGATACCCTCGTCGCGGATATGCCAGGGCGTATCAAAATCCGGTTCACCGACACCAAGAGAAATGGCGTCTTTCATTTCGCTGACCAGATCAAAAAACTTACGGATTCCCGATGGCTTGAGGCCGACCGTTTTGTCCGACAATACTTTCCTGTTTTCCATAACTAAACCTCTGCATGCACAGATGTCCTTCTGCACATTTCCTTTTTGTTTTCCAAGTGATCATCCGGCAGACATGTTCCGTCTCCGAAATATCAGTAATTCCTGCAGTCCTCTGCAATATTCCTGTATGCCTGCAGATTACGGAGAGACGATTTCTCTCTGGTCCTCATATTTTCTGGTCATGATGGTCCCGTGATCCTTGTATTTCTTGAGGATGAAATGAGTGGCTGTGCTCATAACGGTGTCAAGGGTGGACAGCTTATTGGTAACAAAACCGGAAACTTCCTTCAGCGTCTTTCCTTCGAGAATGACCATCAGGTCGTAGCCGCCGGAAATCAGATAGGTACAGTCCACTTCCGGATACTTGTAGATGCGCTCTGCGATGTCATCAAAGCCCTTGCCGCGCTGGGGTGTGACACGCACCTCGATCAGGGCGGTGACGCGCTCGATTCCTGTCTTCTCCCAATCGATCATAGTGTGGTATCCGCAGATGATCCCTTCATCCTGCATCTCCTGCATGGCATTGAGGATCTCCACCTCGCCGGTGCCGAGCAGAACTGCAAGCTCCTTCATATCGATGCGGCTGTTCTTTTCAATGATCGTCAGTATCTTCTGTTTTAAAGTATCCATCTTTCTTCCTCCTGAAAGTTTACCTGGAATCCGAACATGTTCATTCGCTGAATCATCATATAAAAAGTTCCGGCATAGAGGCAAGGGTATCTGTCTGCGGCCGGTCAAGATATCGTACGTCTTCTCCGTTCCGGATGATCTTTTCCTTCCCTGCGGTCAGTTTTCCGATCCGGACAGCGATCCTGCCTTCCCCCTCCAGACGCTGCAGTATCTTATTTCCGTCTGCAGCTGCAATGAGAAGGCTGCCTGCAGACCGCATGGAATAGGGATTGATTCCGAAAAAATCCGTGATCTCGATCGTCTCCTGCAAAAGCGGAACACTCTGCAGGTCTATATCCATCCCGCATCCTGTCTTTTTGGACAGTTCCCAGAGGCCGGCAAAAAAACCGCCCTCCCCCAAACTTACCATGACCGGCGAAATACCTGCGCTTTCAGATATTTGTGCAGCCGTTTCTGCCGCATGCAGGACGCTGAGTTTTTCATTGAGACCTTTCATCCGGGCAAGGATCGACATGGAAAACCTCTTCCGCAGAGCCTGAAACTGTTCGCAGACAAGGATATAGGTTCCCTCCATACCGACCGGGCCGGCGAGTATGATATCGCCCTTTCCGGCAGCGGAATAGTCCGCGGGATCCTCTCCGCAGAATCTGTCCCCCGCGGCTGTTCCGATGACAATCGGGCGAGTCACCGCGTCCGTCACTTCTACCTTCACTTCTCCGATCATGATCCCTTGCGCAAACGCGGTGCGGCAGATCTGATGCATCAGATCACGCAGTACATCTTCCTGCGTGCCCGGCGGCAGCAGGATCACAGGAGAAAAAAGCCCTGCGCGGATTCCCCCGGCAGCAAGCCTGTTGACAGCCGAGATCACTGCCAGCTCCCCTGCACGTGAAGGACACAGCAGGGAAGATTCCGTTTCCAGATAAAAGCCGGTATCTGAAGAAAAGCCCTCCTGCAGTTTTTCAAATTTCTGCCGCTCGTGCAGGATCACATCCAGGATCGATCGTTTCCTCACATTTTCATCTGCGCTTCCGTATCTCAGATCCATTTTTGCAGCTGTCCCTCTTCAAAACCTGTCGGCGTATCATATCAGATTTTCACTCGAATAAACACCATTATAGCTTCCTGCCAAATGCTTTGCAAGACGAAGGAAATCAGGCGTTTGAATCCTTTTGAATCGTTTGGATCCTGTGCCTGCGATGGGACCTTCACTGTGACATTGATTAAACCTTTTTTTTCAGCTAAAATAGCATTCTGTGTGATAAAAGGTATTTCCTTTCCTGTGCATATCCCGCTGCTGAAGTCACGGGTATTGCGCAATGAAAAAAGGAACAATGCGCAGCTTTCTTCATACATTTTTTGTAAACAGGAGGTCATGACCGCAATATGTATAATAAACTGACTGAAAATGATATTCAGGAGATGGAAAAAGAAATCGAGCACAGAAAACTTGTACTGCGCCCGCAGCTTCTGGAAGAGGTCAAGGAGACCCGTGCCCACGGCGACCTGAGTGAAAACTTTGAATACCACGCTGCAAAACGGGAGAAGAACCGCAATGAAAGCCGGATCAGATTTCTGGAAAGGATGATCAAAACCGCAAAGGTCATCGAAGACACTTCTGCCGATGATGAAGTCGGCGTCGGCAAGACTGTCACCATCTATATCCCCGAGGACGATGAGGAGGAGACCTATACGATCGTGAGCACTATGCGGCAGGATTCTATTCACGGCTTCATCAGTGTTGAATCCCCCATGGGAAGAGCGCTTCTGGGACATCGTGAAGGAGACAGGATCAGGGTGCGTGTGAGCGACAGCTACAGTTACGAGGCACAGATCAGGAAAATCTGTCTGACGGATGCCGCCGACGAAGCAAAAATACGCAGTTTTTAATTTGTACTTCTTGACAATTACTGTCCCACTTCTTATTATATAAAAAGTTCACTTTATTACATAAATGCGTAACACTTTAACTTGTTAAAGCGTTGTGTCAAAAGATTTATACTATTACCATTATTTATCAACAAAAGGAGACTGTCTACCATGCTTATTACCGATTTTCTGGAAAAAAATGCGAGGGAATATCCGAACGACGTAGCTCTCGTCGAACTGAATCCCGAGATCAAAGTGCCGAAGCTCACCACCTGGAAAGAATATGAACTGATCCAGCCCCTGAGCGAGGTTCCCTATCGCACAGAGATCACATGGAGCGTCTTTGATGAAAAAGCCAACCGTGTCGCAAACTTCCTCATCGCCCGCGGAATCGTAAAAGGCGATAAGGTTGCCATCCTGCTCATGAACTGCCTGGACTGGCTTCCGATCTATTTCGGTATCCTCAAGGCCGGCGCCATTGCTGTCCCTCTTAATTTCCGTTACTCCGCAGATGAGATCGAATACTGTGTCAATCTTGCAGAGGCAGATATCCTTATTTTCGGACATGAATTTATCGGCCGTGTAGAGGAGATCGCGGACAACATCTCTCATCACAGGCTTCTGCTCTACTACGGAGCTTCCTGCCCCACTTACGCGGAGGACTTCGTATCGCAGACCATCAACTACTCCAGCAAAGCCCCTGATATCCAGGTCGATGAGGACGATTACGGCGCGATCTATTTTTCCTCCGGCACAACAGGTTTCCCCAAGGCGATCCTGCACAAACACAGCGGAATCACCCACGCCGCCATCATGGAGCAGAAGCACCACGGGCAGCAGAAGGACGACACCTTCCTCTGCATCCCGCCCCTCTACCACACAGGCGCCAAGATGCACTGGTTCGGCTCTCTGGTCTCCGGTGGAAAGGCAGTCCTTCTGCGCGGCACAACTCCGGAAATCATTCTGGATGCTGTCTCCAAGGAGCACTGCTCTGTCGTCTGGCTCCTTGTCCCGTGGGCCCAGGATATCCTGGACGCAATCGATAACGGCTCCGTTTCCCTGGCTGACTACGAGCTTGATCAGTGGAGACTGATGCATATCGGCGCACAGCCTGTCCCGCCTTCCATGATCAAGCACTGGCTGGAATATTTCCCGCATCATCAGTACGATACCAACTACGGTCTCTCCGAGTCCCTCGGACCCGGATGTGTACATCTGGGTGTCGAAAATACCCACAAGGTGGGTGCAATCGGCATCCCCGGTTACAAGTGGGAGTGCCGCATTGTGGACGAAAACCGCAATCCCGTCAAGCAGGGTGAAGTCGGCGAGCTTGCTGTCAAGGGCCCCGGCGTCATGATCTGCTACTACAACAATCCCACTGCTTCCAAGGAAGTTCTGGACGATGACCGCTGGCTCTACACCGGCGACATGGCCATGCAGGACGAGGACGGTTTCTACTACCTTGTAGACCGCAAGAAGGATGTCATCATCACCGGCGGTGAGAATATCTACCCTGTTCAGATCGAAGACTTCCTGCACGCCTTTGAGCCCATCAATGACGTCGCTGTCATCGGTCTGCCCGACAAGCGTCTGGGCGAGATCGCTGCTGCGATCATCCAGCTCAAGGAAGGATTTACCTGCACAGAAGAGCAGGTCAATAATTACTGCCGCAAGCTTCCCCGCTACAAGAGGCCCCGCAAGATCATCTTCGCCGAAGTTCCCAGAAATCCCACCGGCAAGATTGAGAAGCCCAAGCTCCGCGAACAGTACGGCGCCGCCTTCCTGGTCGCTGCGGAAAACGAGATGAACAGATAATATCTTCTTAAGTTCAAGGCCGGCCCGCGCGTCCTGCGCGATCAGGCCGAGATGATAATTCAAGACTCGTTAGCGGGTCTTGCACGCGTATCCCGCGGCCGAAGCCACGGGTATTGCGCGATGAAGAATAAAATGATTTTGCTGCTATGAAAAGAGCGTGTGAGAAATGACAACTCATTTTTCACACGCCCTTTTATCTTTAATGATTATTATCTTTATAATTATTATCTTTATAATAGTATCGTTTTCGTAATTGATCCTCTGACCGGCATGATCGGCCAATCCTGTTTTTTACTGGTCTCAGGTTTTACAGATTTCAGGGAATATCATATCCTTTTTCCGACAGACTCACCAGTTCCTCGCTGTCAAGAATATAGGAAAAGAAATGTTCTTCGAGAATATCCTCCTCTTCATCCTCGATTTCCAGGGTGAGTTTCATATAGATTTCCTTGACTTTTCCATCCTCTCCGATCTCGAATCCCTGCATTTCCGTTTTCTGCAGCTGTCCCCTGATTCCGGATTTCTGTGCCAGTTTTCCAACCTTCAGACTCAGATCGACACCGCTCATTTCAGTTCTTTCGAGTGCCTCCTTACAGGTGACCGGTTCACATGCCTGTCTGTCCGCGCCCAGAGTAATGAGATTATAAAAGCGGGAATTTTCCTCGACCACATACCAGATCACCGTTACCTGCGGATAATCCTTTGTGCCGCCCACATAGGACCGCATTTCTATCTCCGACCCTCTTTTCTGTTCTTTTTCCGCGATTTTTGCAAGATATTCAGTCTCCTTATCCAGATCGCGGAGTTTTTTCTGAATCTCTTCATTGTCGGAAACAAAGGAAGGAATCTGAATCACTTTACCATTTTCCGTCTCACTTTCGCTTACTTCAATTCTGATATCCGGATCTTTCGTTTCTGCACTTTTACAGGAAACCAGAACAGACGAAATCATCAAAAGAAGGACTGCAGTATATTTGAACTTACCTACCATAGAAACCTCTTTTTGAAAAAATGGAATTCTGACAAATAATCTATTATCATGAAAAACGCATCATGAAAAAACCATAAACGATTATAACATAGACTTCAAAATGTGGTACAATGAAATGCAATGCTGATTAAAAGCTGATTAAAAAATAAAAAAGGACAGACTTATCTATGCGTTTAAGAAATATACCGGGTGCCCGCGATATGATCGCGGCCAGTCCCTGGGTTATACAGAAACCGGAAGATCAATGCGGCCAGTGGAAATCTTTTTTCGGAAACGATCACCCTCTTCATCTTGAGATCGGTACCGGAAAAGGCAGGTTTATCATGCAGCTTGCTCAGGAACATCCTGAGATCAACTATATAGGAATCGAAAAATATTCAAGTGTTCTTCTCCGCTGTCTGGAAAAGCAGCAGGAACTGGAGCTCACAAATCTGATTTTTATCCGCGGTGACGCCGAACTGATCAACACTTATTTTTCAGACGGGGAGATTGATAAAATCTATCTCAATTTTTCAGATCCCTGGCCCAAGGAAAGACATGCAAGAAGGCGTCTTCCCTCCTCCGAATATCTGCGCCGCTATGACAGGATCCTTGTACAGGGCGGAGTCATTGAATTTAAGACAGATAACCGCGGGCTGTTTGACTTTGCCGTGGAAGAAGTCGAGCAGAGCGCCTTTGAAATCGCGCAGATCACATACGATCTTCACAACGATCCTGTCATGAATGTCGGAAATATCATGACAGAGTATGAGGAAAAGTTTTCCAAAAAGGGAAATAAAATCTGCAAATACATTCTGCGCCGCCGCGCATAACAGGAAGTTTTGATTACATGACAATAAATAGCAAATGGATCAAAAAGAAAATACTGGGTGCTTCTGCCGTCCTGCTCTCGCTCACCCTTGCGGGTGCGCCTCTTTGTGCTGCCGCAAAAGTCGAGGATGACGCCATCTATACAGAGGACGGGATCGAAGATTTACCGGCAGAGTTGGCCAGAAATAAAGCGCAGGCTGTACAGACCAATCTTGATCCGGACTGGCCGCACGGACCTGCCATAGGCGCCGCAGGCGCTGTCGTCATGGATGCAGAGAGCGGTGCTGTTCTCTATGGGAAAAACATGAACAAGCAGCTGTATCCCGCCAGCATCACCAAGATCATGACAGCCCTTCTTGCCTATGAAAATCTGGATCCTGATGACACGGTCACATTCTCTGAAAATGCTGTCTTCGGCATTGAACGGGGCAGTTCCAATATCGGTATGGATGTCGGTGAATCCATCACCGTAGCCGAAGCACTGTACGGTCTGATGATCGCCTCGGCCAACGAGGTTGCCATTGCACTGGGTGAACGCGTATCCGGGACAGAACCCGCTTTCGTGGCTCTCATGAATCAGCGCGCTGCTGAACTCGGCTGCAAAAATACAAATTTTGTGACAACGAACGGCCTTCATGATTCCAATCATTATTCCTGTGCCTATGACATGGCCCTGATCGCCAGGGAAATCTACAAACATCCTGACCTGGTCGAATACATGTCACAGATGAATTATCATTTCGAGCCCAGCGCCAATCAGCCCGATGATTTCTGGATCCTCAACACAAATGATTTTCTTACCGGGGAAATACCTTGTGATGACATTGTGGGCGGTAAGACCGGCTATACCGATCAGGCCCGCGAAACCCTGGTCTCCTTTGCCGAAAGAGACGGAAAGAAACTCGTCTGTGTCATCATGCGGGAAGAACCCCCCTATCAGTTCTATGACACTATTGATCTTCTGAATTACGCTTTTGACAATTTCAAGAAGATCAACGTTGCCCGGGAGGAAGACAGATTTACACAGAAATCAGCTGACTTTCTTTCCTCCGGGCCTGATATATTCGGAAACAGCACACCTTCCTTCTATATCGGCAAAGATAATTCCCTGATGATCCCCAATACCCTTTCCTTCTCTGATCTGTCCGCCGAGATCATCCCGGCAGTTGCCGATGCGGGCGGTAGGCAGGAGAATAACGGCACAGGCACAGAGTCGGAAGGCGGCAGTGAAACCAAAGATCCTGCCTCTACCCAGGCTGCAGCAGAAGAAGCTCCCGAACAGGCAGGGGAATCTTCCACCGCAAGTGAAGTAACAGAGGACACCAATGCGGAATCTTCCACAGGACAGGTTCTCCCCTCATCCAATCCCGGAAACGGTGAGAACAGAGTCATAGGTACGATCAAATACAAATTCCATGACTACGATCTTGGTAATGTTGACGTACTTTTCCGTAATCAATACGCTGCCCTGGCAGATACAAAGGAAGAGGCTTCCTCAACAGGTGCGACAAGGGCATCCGCGGAACTCGCTGAATCCGGAAATATGACAGGTCCGGAAACAGTACACGGAATCCGGTCTCTCGTTTTCGGACTGGTCCACACAGGTGCCCACGGATCGATCTATCTGAACATCCTGTTACTCATTCCTTTGCTTCTTGCTGTTACTTTCCTTCTCTGCATCCTGATCTTCGTGTATGACTACTTTGCACAGAGGAGCAGCCGCCACAGAAAGAAGCTCCGAAAGGCACAGCGGGCACAAAGACAGAACGCCTCCAGATATTCCGAATCTTCCCCGCAGAGGACACAGAGGACCAGGACCACTGCGGAAAAAAGGCAAAGTGCAGAAAGAAGGCAAAGTACAGAAAGAAGACAATATACTGAAGAAAGAGATTACACAAAAAGAAGGGATGATCCGGAAAGAAAATCATCCGGAAAAAGAACACCGCGTGGAAGGTCTTCCAGATAACTTTTGGCCATAAAAGATTTTCTCCGTGACAGCTTTTCTTTGTGATTGCTTTTTTCCATGATAGCTTTTCTTTGTGAATACACGGATAGATATGAAATCCCATAAAAAAACAGGATCGGTATGATCGATCATACCGGTCCTGTTTTTTTCATTTGTTCTCACCTGTCCTGACTTCGGTCATTCATCACTGATGAGGAATGTCCTTAAGTGAACAGGTCTGCAGAACCTGTAACAGAATATCTAAATCAGATATTCCTTCAGGTTTCTATTAGTCGAGTGCTCTGACGATGCAGGAGCAGCCCATGCCGCCGCCGATGCAAAGAGTTGCAAGACCGGTCTTGGCTCCTGTTCTCTCCATGTTAGCAAGCAGAGTAACGAAGATACGGCAGCCGGAAGCGCCTACGGGATGTCCGAGAGCGATTGCACCGCCGGTGAGGTTCAGCTTGTTGAGATCGAACTTCAGATCCTTGCCGACTGCGACAGACTGTGCTGCAAATGCCTCATTTGCCTCATAGATGTCGAGATCATCGATGGTCATGTTCAGTCTCTTGAGGAGCTTTGTGGTGGAAGCAACAGGGCCTACACCCATGATGCGGGGATCTACGCCGCCGAGGCAGCCGCCGAGCCACTCAACCTGTGCCTTGACGCCGAGCTCTTTAGCCTTCTCTTCGCTCATAACTACGACTGCTGCTGCGCCATCGTTGATACCGGAAGCATTACCGGCTGTGACGACACCGTCTTTGTTGATGGGGCGAAGCTTTGCAAGTCCTTCAGCAGTTGTGCCGGGACGAGGGCCTTCATCCTTATCGAAGATGATGGTCTGCTTTTTCTGCTTGACTTCTACAGGAACGATCTGGGAGTCAAACCAGCCGTTCTCCTGAGCCTTGACTGCCTTCTGCTGGCTGCATGCTGCAAACTCATCGAGCTCTTCACGGGTCAGTCCCCACTCCTCAGCTACGTTATCAGCTGTGCGGATCATGTGATAGTTGTTGAATGCATCCCAAAGAGCATCCTTGATCATAGTGTCAACCAGAACACCATTGTTCATTCTGTAACCATAACGGCCCTGCTCAACAGCATAGGGAGCCATGGACATATTCTCAGTACCGCCTGCGACAACGATGTCAGCATCGCCAGCTTTGATCATCTCTGCTGCCATGTTGATGGCATTCAGACCGGAACCGCAGACAACGTTGATTGTAACAGCGGGGCATTCGACAGGAAGGCCGGCCTTAAGTGTGCACTGACGTGCCACGTTCTGTCCCTGGGAAGCCTGGATAACACAGCCCATAATGACTTCGTCAACCTGATCAGCGGGTACATTCGCACGCTTCAGAGCTTCTTTGATAACGATTGCGCCGAGCTCTGTTGCAGGCGTCGTGGAAAGGCCGCCACCCATTTTGCCGATTGCTGTACGGCATGCACCCGCAATAACAACTTTCTTAGACATACGTAATTCCTCCTTTGCCGATTATAATGTTTTTTACTGAGACTCTTTTTAAATTGCATCTCTAAATAATGTTATCTGCATCTGTAGCATCTGTACTCTATATTTTATGAAAATCTTAACAAAGTAGCAAGCCATATTTTCCCTGTTTTTGTACATTTTTAGCTACTATTCGGTATTTTTAATCTGAAAATTGTGAAATTTTCATTAAAACGCAATTTTTATTTCAATAAACTATAATAATTCCCCTATTTCTCCGTAGCCACCTATGTTCCGTCTCTTTCAAAGCGCAAAGGCAGCGCGCCGGGCACATATGACCGCGTTTTATTCAAGACTCGCTTGCGAGTCTTGCGCGATGAAGAATAAAAAAAACACACCGGAAAGATTTCAATCCATCCGGTGTGTTCCGATCCTCTAAATCTGTGTCTGATTTTCTTTTTGAACGGATTATTCTTCCGTCTCTTCAATATTCTCGTCTGTACTGTCGGTCTCTTCCTCAGCAGCCGGTCCGTCATCACTGACACTGTCCCGGACCTTGGCAATCTGAACGACCTTCACGCCTTCGTCTAGATTCATCATCTTGACACCCTGCGTGATCCTGCCGATCGGATTAAAATCACTGGCGCGGAGCTGGATGATAATACCTGCGGTATTGATCATCATGACTTCATGTTCATCCGTGACAGCCTTGCATCCGATCAGTTTTCCGGTCTTCTTTGTGATCTGGTAGCACTTGAGACCCATACCGCCGCGTTTCTGCGGCCTGAATTCACTCATCAGTGTGCGTTTGCCCATGCCGTTTTCTGTCGCGAAAAGGAGGGAATCGCCTTGTGTGTCAATCTGCATGGCGACCACTTCATCGCCGTCTGAAAGACTGATGCCGCGCACACCGGTCGCTGAACGTCCCATGGAACGTACATCCTCTTCACTGAAGCGGATGCACATACCTTTGGAAGTCACGAGGAAGATCTCATTGTCCGCATTGGTCTGCTTGACATCGATCAGTTCATCGCCCTCTTTGAGATTGATGGCTATGATGCCCACATTCCGGATATTCTTGAAGTCACCGAGAGGTGTCTTCTTGACGATACCGCTCCTGGTTGCCATAAAGAGGTTGTTTTTGTCCTCATTTTCATCCATGAGCGGGATAATGGCAGTGATCTTTTCCTCCGGGAGGAGATTCAGAAGATTGACGATGGCTGTTCCGCGCGAATTGCGGCTGGCCTCGGGAATCTTGTAGGCTTTGAGCTTATAGGCTCTTCCCAGGCTGGTAAAGAACATGATATTATCGTGCGTCCTTGTCATCAGGAGATCTTCGATATAATCATTGTCCAGTGTCTGGATTCCCTTGATTCCTCGTCCGCCTCTGCCCTGTACGCGGAAGTTGTCTTCTGTCATTCTCTTGATATAACCCAGAGAAGTGCGGGCAATGACAACGTTTTCATTCTTGATCAGATCCTCGATCTCAAAATCCGAGGCGTCAGACTCGATGCGGCTTCGGCGCTCATCACCGTATTTATCGGCAATGATGTTGATCTCCTCTTTGATGACCGCAAGAAGCTTTTTGGGATCTGCCAGGATTTCCTTAAGCTCGGCAATCCTTGCCAGAAGCTCCTGGTGCTCCTTTTCCAGCTTTTCTCTTTCCAGACCTGTCAGAGCGCGCAGACGCATGTCCACGATTGCCTGGGCCTGTACATCATCGAGACCGAATCTCTCGATCAGGCTTGCCTTTGCAGCCGCAACATTCGGGCTCTCTCTGATGATCTTTACAACTTCATCGATATTGTCGAGCGCGATCAGCAGACCCTGCAGGATATGATCCCTCTCCTCTGCCTTGTTGAGATCATAGCGGGTCCTGCGCGCGACAACATCCTCCTGATGACGCAGATAATGCATCAGCATCTCCAGGAGATTCATGACCTTCGGCTCATTATTCACCAGTGCGAGCATGGTGATCCCGAAAGTATCCTGCATCTGTGTGTGCTTGAAAAGCCTGTTCAGAACGATATTGGGATTGGCATCGTGCCTGAGCTCGATGACGACCCTCATACCTTCTCTGTCGGACTCATCGCGGAGATCTGTGATACCCTCGATCCTCTTGGTCTTGACCAGCTCCGCGATCTTCTGGATCAGATTGGCCTTGTTGACCAGATAGGGGAGTTCGGTGACGACAATGCGGTGCTTGCCGTTGGGCATCGCCTCAATATCCGTGACCGCACGGGTAATGACCTTTCCTTTACCGGTCAGATAAGCCTGTGTAGCCCCGGATGTTCCCATGATAATACCGCCGGTGGGAAAATCCGGCGCTTTGATGATCGGCAGAAGTTCGGAGATTTCCGTGTCTCTGTCTTCTTCGATCCTGTTATCAATGATCTTCGTGACACCTGCTACAGCTTCTCGCAGATTGTGGGGCGGAATATTGGTCGCCATACCGACCGCAATACCGGTTGTGCCGTTCACCAGAAGGTTGGGGAAACGGCTGGGCAGAACAGAAGGCTCCTTCTCCGTCTCATCGAAGTTGGGTACGAAGGTGACTGTATCTTTGTTGATGTCAGCCAGCATCTCCATGGAGATCTTCGTGAGACGGGCCTCTGTATAACGCATGGCCGCAGCGCCGTCTCCGTCCACACTTCCGAAGTTTCCGTGTCCGTCCACCAGTGTGTAGCGCATGGACCAGGGCTGTGCCATATTTACCAGGGAGCCGTAGATCGAACTGTCTCCATGGGGATGATATTTACCCATGGTATCACCGACGATTCGGGCACATTTTCTGTGAGGCTTATCCGGTCCGTTATTGAGCTCACTCATCGCATACAGAATGCGCCGCTGTACGGGCTTTAACCCGTCGCGGACATCCGGGAGCGCGCGCTGGGCGATTACACTCATCGCGTAATCGATGTAGGAGCTCTCCATTGTCTTTTTCAGGTCTACTTCCTGTATCCGATCAAAAATAGTGTCGTCCATTCTGTTCCTTTCGGGCAGTTAATCCAATGTCTTTTTCAGGATTCATCATCAAATGAGTCAGGGAGAACCGTCCCTTGCGACTCATTTCCGGTTCATTCAGTTAAATATCAAGATCAAATATCCAGGTTCTTGACAAATCTGGCATTCTTCTCAATAAATTCTCTTCTGGGTTCTACCTTGTCCCCCATCAGAATGGTAAAGGTGAGGTCGATCTCGGATTCCGTCTCTTCGTTGAACTGCACGCGCTTGAGTACGCGGCGGGCGGGATCCATGGTGGTCTCCCAGAGCTGTTCGGGATCCATCTCTCCAAGACCCTTGTAACGCTGGATGCGGTTATTCTGGTCGCGTCCGACCTCATCGAGGATCTTCGACAGTTCTTCGTCACTGTATGCATACCAGACCTTCTTGTTCTTCTCGAGTTTAAAGAGAGGGGGCATGGCCAGATAGACATGTCCCTGTCTGATCAGCTCGGGCATAAAGCGGTACAGGAATGTCAGCATCAGTGTATCGATATGTGCGCCGTCGACATCGGCATCTGTCATGATGATGATCTTGTCGTAGCGGAGCTTTGTAATATCAAAGTCATTGTGGATTCCGGTGCCGAAGGCGGTGATCATGGCCTTGATTTCCTCGTTGGCATAGATCCTGTCTTCGCGGGCCTTTTCCACATTGAGGATCTTGCCGCGCAGAGGAAGGATAGCCTGGGTAGCGCGGCTCCTGGCTGATTTGGCGCTGCCGCCTGCCGAATCACCCTCCACCAGGAAAATCTCACAGTTTTTGGGATTCTTGTCAGAGCAGTCCGCAAGCTTTCCGGGAAGGCTCAGGGAATCCAGGGCTGTCTTTCTGCGGGAAAGGTCTCTGGCCTTGCGGGCCGCTTCTCTTGCCCTCTGGGAAAGAATGGATTTCTCACAGATCTTTTTGGCGATCACCGGATTCTGTTCAAGGAAATAGGTCAGCTGCTCGGAGACGATACTGTCCGTGGCTCCGCGCGCCTCGGCATTTCCCAGCTTCTGCTTGGTCTGACCCTCAAACTGGGGATCCTCGATCTTGACGCTGATGATGGCGGTGATCCCTTCACGGATATCTTCGCCCGTCAGGTTCTGGTCGCTGTCCTTGAGGATCTTATTCTTGCGGGCATACTCATTAAAGGTCTTGGTGACCGCGTTGCGGAAACCGACAAGATGCATTCCGCCCTCGGGTGTATTGATGTTGTTGACAAAGCTGTATTCACTGTCTGTGTAGGAATCATTGTGCTGCATGGCAACTTCCACATAGACATTGTTCTTTGTCCCCTCAAAATACATGACCGTATCATAGAGAGGCTTTTTGCTGTGGTTGAGGTAGGTGACAAACTCGCGGATACCGCCCTCATAGCAGAAGGACTGTTCCTGCGGATTGTCTTCTCTCTCGTCCTTGAGCGTGATGCGCAGTCCCCTGGTCAGAAATGCCATTTCCCTCATTCTCTGACGCAGGACGTCATAATCAAAAATCAGAGTCTCTGTGAACATCAGAGGATCCGGAAGGAAGGAAACGGTTGTTCCGGTATCTTCTTCCTGACAGGTTCCGATCTCCTCAAGAGGGACGATGGTATTTCCTCTGGAAAAACGCTCGCGGTATATTTTTCCGCCCTGTTTGATCTGTACCTCCAGCCACTCTGAGAGGGCATTGACAACAGAAGCACCGACACCGTGCAGACCGCCGGAAACCTTGTATCCGCCGCCGCCGAATTTGCCGCCGGCATGCAGCTCTGTAAAGACAAGGTCCACCGCATTTCGTCCGGTCTTGTGATTGATCCCCACAGGGATCCCGCGGCCGTTATCCATGACCGTGATCGAATTGCCGGGATGGATGATCACGGTGATTTCCGTGCAGAATCCTGCCAGCGCTTCGTCGACCGCATTGTCCACGATCTCATAGACAAGGTGATGGAGACCCCTTGAAGAAGTCGTTCCGATATACATACCGGGACGTTTCCTGACTGCTTCCAGACCTTCCAGAACCTGAATATCATCCGGTGTATATTCTCCGACTTCCGTCGTATCCTTCACATTGTCATCGGGATACTCCAGTTCGTTTTCCTTGTATTCGACTGTATAGGAACCGTCCTCTTCCTGCTCATCCTGATCCGCAGAAATCATTTTGGACAGCTGTTCAGACATGTTCTCAACCGGAACCATCTCATCCATTTTTATTTCTATTGCAGTCTCTTTTCTTTTTTCCTTGGACATAGATTCCCCATTCAATTCTGATTATCTGATTTTTCCACACAGGCTCCGGATTCGATTCGGAAGACCTGATCTATCTTAAAGCGGTTGTTGACAAACTCGTCCAGTCCCGTACAGGTGATAAATGTCTGTATTCCTCCGATCGTACTCAGCAGATAGTTCTGCCGTCCGCTGTCCAGCTCGGAGAGGACGTCATCCATCATCAGGACCGGCCTGTGTCCGATCACTTTTTTTACAAGGTCGATCTCAGAAAGTTTCAGGGACAGTGCACATGTCCGCTGCTGACCCTGTGATCCGTATCTGCGAAGGTCCGTTTCACCATCCATAAACGAAAAATCGTCCCTGTGCGGGCCGACAGAAGTCATCTTCATATGAATATCCCGCTCTCTGGAGCGCCGGAGCCTTTCCTCAAAATCGTCTGCTTCGGTATTCGGTTCATAGCAGATGACAAGATGCTCTCTGTTTCCGGAGAGCTTATCATGGATCGTGCCGACAATCTCATTCAGATCCGAAATAAATCTGCGGCGGCTCTCAATGATCTGTCTTCCGTAATTAATCAGCTGCTGGTCCCAGATTTCCAGTGTCTCCTTAAGATCCGGAAACTGGTACATATCGCGCAGAAGCCTGTTTCTGTTCTCGACTGTTTTATTGTACTGGTTGAGATTGTGCAGATAGGAAGCATCCAGCTGACAAAGCTCCATATCCATAAAACGTCTTCTCTCCGCGGGACCGTTTTTTACAATTCCAAGATCCTCAGGAGAAAAAAATACGATGTGCAGAAGTCCGATCAGCTCCGAAGCCTTTTTGATTCTCTGTCCGTTGATCGCGATTCCCTTTGATTTATTTTTGCGAAGATGCATGTCGACGCGGTAATCGATACCGCCCTTCATGATCAGACTCCTGATATGAGATTCCTCCACTCCGAAACGGATCATATCCCTGTCCCTCACACCGCGGTGAGATTTGGTGGTGGAAATCATATAGAGTGATTCCAGGATATTGGTCTTTCCCTGCGCATTTTCCCCGTAGAGAATATTGGTCCCCTGGGAAAAATCCATGTGGAGAGAGACAATATTTCTGAAATCCGCCAGTTCCAAACTGCTGATATACATAAATACTCCGTCGATATAAATGAGTCAGGGAGAACCGTCCCTCGTGACTCATCAATCAATGATCGGCTTTTACAGTAAATGACCCTTCTTTTGTCTCTACAATATCACCGTCGTAAAGCTTTCTGCCCCGTCGTGTATCAGTCTCACCGTTTACCCTCACTTCACCGGAAGTGACCATGATCTTTGCCTCGATTCCGGTCTGTGCGATTCCGGCAAGTTTGAGTGCCTGTCCGAGTTTTATGAATTCATCCCGGATCCTGATCTGTTTTTCCATTTTCTTATCTTCTTTCCGTATAAAAATCCCTGTATAAAAACCATCCGGCGATCATACTTTTCGGGATACAATCATCAGTCAATCGTTATAAAGTTTACGGGAAGGATCAGATAGCAGTACATATCCTCCGCGTCACGGATAAAGCAGGGAGCTTTGGGGCTGACCAGATATAAGGTGACTTCCTCTTCATCGATAGAACGGAAAGCATCGATCAGGAACTTGGGGTTAAATCCGATGTTGAGGTCTTCGCCTTCCCTGCGGATCGCAACTGTCTCGTCCATGCTTCCAAGCGTCGTGTTGATCCGAAGCTCCATCTCATCTTCGCGGATCATCACAATGACAGGCTTCTTGTCCTCTTCCTTGACCAGAAGTGTCGCCCTGTCCAGGCAGTCCAGCAGCTCTTTGCGGCGGCAGATCACTCTCGTCTTATAATTGCTGGAAAGCATCTTGTCGATCTTGTAGTACTCTCCCTCGATCAGACGGGAGACTACGATCGTGTCGTCAAAGGTGAAGAGGACATGCTTGTCTGTAAAAAAGATATCCGCCATCTTCTCCGTGTCACCGCTAAGGATCTTGCTGATCTCATTGAGAGTCTTTCCGGGAATGATGATCTTGCGGTCATCATACATTTCCCTGAGTTCGGACTTTCTCATGGCGATCCTGTGCCCGTCCAGCGCAACCATACGAATGTGATGATCGATGATCTCCATCAATTCACCTGTCATCATACCGTTGCTCTCATTGGACGAAATGGAGAAGATCGTCTTCGTGATCATGTCACGCAGGGTAAACTGAGAGATCCTGATCCCGACAGAGCGGTCGATCTCGGGAAGGAATTCAAAATCCGCACCCTCTCTTCCGAGAATGGTAAATTTGGAATTCTCACAGTTGATCATCACTTTCTCGCCGGATGTCTCGATGGAAACATCGTTGTCGGGAAGTTTTCTGATGATATTGGAAAAAATCTGTGCGTCAACAGCGATCATACCTCTTTCGAGTATGATCCCCTTCGCCACAGTCTGAATACCCAGTTCCATATCATTGGCGATCAGACAGATTTCTGTCCCTGAGGCATTGATCATAATGCACTGCAGAATCGACATTGTCGTCTTGCCAGGCACAGCTCTTGAAACGATCTGAATGGCTTTCATCAGGTTTTCTTTGGAAATTCTGATTTTCATAAGTCTGTCTGTTTCCTCACTATATAAATATTAAAATATAAAAAATTGTTCTGGCGGAGAGAGACCTTTTAGCCGGTGTTCCGCATAAGAGAAAATAATTATTGGCGATGCGATCGATAAAAAAGTGTTAGATCGTAGTAATACATAATAGAGATTGTGGAAATGTGCATAACACCAATAATTATACCGTTTTACGCTGAAAAATACAATCAGAGGCTGTTGAAAACAGCGGGAATGGGGCGTGGATAAATCAAAAATTATCCACATGGCTTCTGCGTCCGCCCCTGCTTTTTCAGATTCCCCGGCGTGCAGGACTCTCCTTCGAATCCTGAAATAACAGAACAAATATTTATGGTTTAATTCTGGTTGATATTTAATTTTTTCAGGATCACTTCTACGTTTCCGCGCAGTTCTCCGTTGGTGACCATTTCGTTTTTGATCTTGTCGACACCGTACATGACTGTGGAATGGTCTTTTTTGCCCAGAAGCTTTGCTATATTTTCCAGTGTTGCATCTGTGTATTCTCTGCAGATATACATGATGACCTGACGGGGAATGACCAGGGATGCATTCTTTTTCCGGGAAATAATATTGGAAGCGCGCACATCGTAGTGTTCGCAGACAACACGCAGGATCATATCCGGTGTGATGACATTTTGTCTGTCGGGATCGATGATATCCTTGAGGGCCTCGCGGGCATTGGTCAGGTTGGCATCCACGTTATTGAGTCTGGAGTAGGCGATGATCTTGTTGAAGGCACCTTCCAGTTCACGGATGTTGGACTTGATATTTGTCGCAACGTATTCCAGGATCTCGTCGTCCAGATGCCTGCCTGTGATCTCTGCGTTTTTGCGGAGGATCGCCATCCTGGTCTCGTAATCCGGCGGCTGGATATCCGCGATCAGTCCCCATTCGAAACGGGAACGGAAGCGTTCGTCCAGTGTCTCCATTTCACGGGGAGGCCGGTCGGAGGACAGAACGATCTGTTTTCCTGCCTGATGTAGCTCGTTGAAGGTGTGGAAAAACTCTTCCTGAGTCGATTCTTTTCCTATTATAAACTGTATGTCATCGATGAGCAGGACATCGACGGTCCTGTATTTGTCGCGCAGCCTTGCCATGGAGGTAGCATTACCGGAACGGATCGATTCGATGACTTCGTTTGTGAACTGCTCACTGGTGACGTAGAGGACCCGCTTGGAAGGACTCATCTCCAGAATATAGTGGCCGATCGAATGCATCAGGTGCGTTTTGCCAAGTCCCGCGCCTCCGTAGAGGAAGAGGGGATTATAGGTATTTCCAGGAGATTCGGCCACAGCGACACAGGCTGACTGAGCAAATTTGTTATTACTTCCGACGATAAATGTATCGAAGCGGTATTTGGGATTGAGATTTGCGTTCTCAATCTGCTGGCTGCTCACGACGGATCTGTGTTCCTCCGCCGGCTGTTCCTTCTGCACCTGGTCTGTCAGAAGAAACTCGACACTGTAGTGCTCATCGAGCATTTCCGTGATCGTGATCTCGAAGAAAACCTTGAAGTTGTTGACAATGTAGTCAAGCATGATCGGTTTGTCAGAAGGAATGCGGATATAGACGATATTGTCGCGTATATCTGCAATCTCCAGATTTTCGATCCATGTTGTATAGGATATATTTGAAAGGCGGTATTCGTTGCGGATATGTTCTTTGATCCATAACCACCTTTGTCTGATCAATTCCTCGTTCATTCAATCCTCCGGTTCCTGTTTATTAAGAACGATATTTACCCATTCTCAGTAAGATATTAATCGTTTAGTTAATATATAATAAAACCCGCCAAACTTCAAACCGACGGAGTTTTCCACAATTTGTGGAATAAAATGTGGAAAAATGTTTTTGGTGAAAAAAAACCTCTATTTCACATATTCACAAAAAAGAGTTATCCTCACTCTGAACACGCATAAAATGGCGTAAAAATAAAAATAATGGGGAATACCTGAAAAGTTATCCACATGTTATGCACAATTTGTGGATAAGTGAAAATGGTGAAATCATTAATTTGTGGAAATGTGGATAACTTTGAGGATACAATATTTTGTCAGAAAAAATTTTTATTTTCAACATATTGTATCGAATATTTGTGCGAAACTGATGCCTTTATCCACGTTATCCACATTTTCCCGTGGATAAAATGTGGATAAATATTTCTTGACGCCAAATCATGTTTTATATATAATTTCGATGTTAGCGTCTTTACAAGGGGATACTATGCCCGAAACAGCAACCATACCCGCATCCGGGAAGTGCCGGAGCAGCCGGTACAGCTTTTTTTCGGATGCACGACGGGATATGCGACTTACGACCGCAGCCGCACGCGGTCCTGTAAAGACCCGGAAGCCCTGACAGGGGACATGGAAACAGTTCATACATTGTTTCGGATCAGTTCCCGGCAGCGGCAGAATACTTTGAAAAATTCAGCAGTTCTTCCTGACCGGGGAAGCTGCAAATTCATCATTTAAAGGAGGAAGTATCAATGGCTAAAATGACATATCAGCCCAAGAAAAGACAGCGCGCGAAGGTACATGGATTCAGATCCAGAATGAGCACAAAGGGCGGCAGAAAGGTTCTTTCCGCACGCAGGCGCAAAGGCAGAAAGCAGATTGCAGTCTGACAGTAGATTTCCGTGAGAGTCATGCTGATTTCAGCATGGCTCTTATTGTAACAGGAAAAGAATTGCAATTACAGCTGTGACAGTCCCCGGATAAGGACAGTCATCTTCATTTTTATCATTAGACATAACACAGAATATGGAATCTCTGAAAAAGAACGCAGATTTTAAAAACTGCTATCAGACAGGAAGATCTTTTGTAAACCGATATCTTGTCATCTATCTGTGCGGCAATGGACAGGAAAAAAACAGGTTCGGGATCTCTGTAAGTAAAAAGGTTGGAAACAGTGTCGTGAGGCACCGGACTGTAAGACTGATCAGAGAAGTCTGCCGGCTTCATGAAGAAGAGTTTGCCGGCGGATATGATATCGTTTTTGTGGCACGTGTCCGTGCAAAGGGAATCAGCTATTTCAGAATGGAACACGCGCTGATGCAGCTGGCTGCAAAAGCAGGTATTTTAAAGGAAAAGTGACAGATCCGCAGCCGATCTGCAGCTGCATGTTGTGCGGAAACGGTATGGAATATGATATGAAAATGATGAAAAAGGCTATGATTCGATCGATCAGGGTGTATCAGAGATACCTGTCACCTCTCAAGAGCACAAAGTGTCCGTACATCCCCAGCTGTTCCCAGTATGGACTGGAAGCAGTGGAAAAATACGGGGCTGTAAAGGGAGGTGCCATGGCTGCATGGAGAATCCTTCGCTGCAATCCTTTTTCAGGCGGAGGCTATGATCCGGTGCCCTGAACAGCATTTTAGTATTAACAACCTATTTAAGGAGGAATATTGGCTCCTATGTTTTTGACCAAAAGCACTACTTTCATTATTGGTCCGATCGCTGAACTGATCGGCATCATCATGAACGGCATCTTTGTAGTACTGAGTAAAATAGGTCTTCCGAATGTCGGACTGTCTATTATCTTCATGACAATCCTGATCTATATGCTCATGCTGCCCCTGACCATCCGTCAGCAGAAGTTTTCCAAGCTTCAGAGGAAAATGCAGCCTGAACTTCAGAAGATTCAGAAGAAATATCAGGGAAGAAAAGATAGTGCGTCTGTAGCGGCACAGCAGGAAGAAATGAAGCAGGTATACGACAAATACGGTGTATCTGCATCGGGCAGTTGTGTACAGCTCCTCATCCAGATGCCGATCCTTTTTGCACTGTACAGAGTGTTCTACAATGTCCCTGCATATCTTTCCAGCGTAAAAGCTGCTTTTTATCCTCTTGTGGATAATCTCTATCAACTTGATCCGGGCGGAACAAAGATCCTTCTGGCACAGGATTCGGATGGAAAGTATATTTTCTCCAGTGTCAGCGCTTTTGTAAAAGGACTGACAGGTAATATCGAAGGCGGAAATATCGATGCGGTCAAGAATTCGATCGTCGACATTTTGAACAAATTTCAGGTGGCGGACTGGACAACACTTACTGAGAAGGCGCCCTCTCTGAATTCTGATATTACAACAACAACGACAAAACTCTTACAGTACAATAATTTCCTCGGCCTCAATATTGCAGAATCTCCTTCCAATATTATGAAGCAGGGCGGAATTATGATCGTTGTTGCCCTGATCATTCCTCTGCTTGCAGCTTTCACACAGTGGCTCAATGTCAAACTGATGCCGCAGCCGGAGTCAGACCCTAACGACCAGGCAGCAAACACCATGAAGAGCATGAATATCATGATGCCTGCCATGTCCGCAGTGTTCTGTTTCTCACTTCCCAGCGGTATGGGACTTTACTGGATCGTCGGTGCGATCGTACGTATCGTGCAGCAGATCTTCATCAACAAACACATCGACAAGATGAATATTGATGAAATGATCGAAAAGAACAGTGAAAAGGCAAAGGCCAAAGCTGAGAAGAGAAAAGAAAAGAGCATCAGCAAAGGCGACTATCCTGCAGAGTCCTCCGGAAAGACCAGAAGGACAACTGCCAACAGAGACAGCAGACTGGTCACCAAACTCACACCGGCTGAGGAAGCCAGAATTGATGAGATGAATCAGTCCAGAAAGCAGAAGAAGTACAGGAAAGAGAGTCTTTCCTACCAGGCTGATATGGTAAGAAGATTCAATGAATCAGGGAAAGAATCATCAGATTCGAAGGATAATTGAACGTTTTAAAATAACAAGAGGATAAATATGTCTCAGGAATATATTGAAATCACGGAGAGGACCGTATCGGAAGCGATCACGGCGGCATGCCAGAAGCTGGCGGTTCCCAGTGAACGCCTCGAATACGAAGTGATTGATCCGGGAAAGACCGGTTTTCTGGGAATCGGCTCGAGAGCGGCCAGAATCCGTGCACGCGTTAAACAGGGAATGGAGGAAAGCACCGATTTTGATACCAGTGCGATCATCAGTGACGTTCTCAAGGGAAAGGATGACAAAAAGGAAGCATTCTCCCAGCGCGTAAAAGAGAAAAGAAAAGACGATAAAAAAGAAAACAGGAAAAAAGAATTTCCTAAAAATGCCGATAAGACAGCTTCCAAAAAGGCCGACAGTGTTTCCGAAAAGAACTCTGAAAAGGCGGAGGCAGCGGAAAATGCTGCACAGAAAACCGCTTTCGCTGCAGAGAAGCAGGCAGCCGGGGATACTGCTGTAAGCGCAGCAGAAAAGACCGGGGCTTCCGAGGGAAGTTCTGCTGCAAGAAAGAGTTCCGCAAGGAGAGATTCCTCCGAAAGGAATTTTGAAAAGGGAAACAGAGGAAGAGGCCGCCGCAGACAGCGCCGTTCTGACAGGGATGACTATGCTTCACGCACTCCTGATCAGGACAGAAATGCTGCTCCTTCTGAAAATCACAGTGCTCCCAAAAAGAAAAGTGCCGTTCCGGTGCTCACAGATGAGCAGATTGAAGAAATCAAACAGCGCGCGGATACCTTCCTGGCAGATGTTTTCCAGGCTATGAACCTGGAGGCAGAGGTCAGTAGCTCCTATGATAAGGAGACCGGTATGCTCACGATCGATATGAAGGGTGAGAATATGGGTGTCCTCATCGGAAAACGCGGACAGACACTTGATTCTCTCCAGTATCTCGTCTCCCTTGTCGTCAACAAGGGGATCGACGGATATATTCATGTCAAGGCCGACACGGAAAACTACCGTGAGCGCCGCAAAAAAACGCTGGAGAATCTTGCAAAGAATATCGCCGCAAAGGTCAAGCGCAACCGCAGCAGTGTTGCTCTTGAACCCATGAATCCTTATGAGAGAAGGATCATCCACTCTGCCCTGCAGGGTGATCGTTACGTGACGACCTACAGTGAAGGCGAGGAGCCTTACAGAAAAGTTATCGTGACAATGAAAGAGGATCGCTGATGATCCTTTGATCAGACTGCCGCCTCAGCAATCCTGAAGCGGCAGTCTTTTTTACAGGCAGACAGACAGGTCATGGATGTGTGAACAGGAACATGGATAAAATGCTTCAGAACAACTCATTTTTGAACAGTAGCTATATAGACAAAAGCAGGAATGATACGATCGCGGCAGCTGCGACAGCCATGTCCGCGGCGGGAATCGGAATCATCCGTGTCAGCGGTCCCGATGCTGTCAGAATCTGTGCGGAACTCTACGTAAATGCAAGGGGAGAGCACGATCTTCAGGATCATGCCGCAAATACCATTGTATTCGGCTATATTGAAGACAGGGAAGGAAACCGGATCGACGAGGTCATGATCAGCGTCTTTAAGGCGCCCCGCAGCTATACAACCGAGGACACTGTGGAAATCAACTCCCACGGGGGAACCTATCTTCTGAACAGGATCCTTGATCTGGTGCTCCGGGGCGGTGCCCGGCTGGCCGATCCCGGCGAGTTCACAAAGCGCGCTTTCCTGGGAGGAAGGATCGATCTTTCCAGAGCGGAAGCCGTCATGGACCTGATCGCTTCGCAGAATGAGTTTGCCAGGAAAACAGCTCTGGCCCAGCTTGGCGGCAGTGTTTCGGAAAGTGTTAAAGAACTGCGCTCTGCCATCCTCTATGAAATGGCATTTATAGAATCCGCGATCGATGATCCCGACAGCTATGCCTCCGACCTGGAAGGATATGCGGATCGTCTTGACAGTATCTGTGAAAAGCTTCTCTCCCGCATGGAAAGCCTTCTGGAAATCGGAGAAAAAGGCGCTGTCCTCAAAGAAGGAATCCGCACCGCGATCATCGGAAGGCCAAATGCCGGAAAGTCTTCTCTTCTCAATTACCTGTCCGGAACGGAAAGGGCTATTGTGACAGAGATCGCAGGGACGACCCGTGACACTCTCGAGGAGAGTGTCCGTGTGAGGGGCATTCAGCTCCGCCTGACAGATACTGCCGGTATCCGCGATACAGACGACCGGGTTGAAAAGATCGGCATTGCCCGCGCAAAAGATGCCGTTGAGGAATCTGAACTGGTCCTTTATCTGATCGATGCTTCCGAGGGAATCACAAAGGAGGATCAGTCGATCGGGATGATTTTGAAGCAGTGGAAACAGGAACTTCCTTCTGTCCGCAAATGTATTATACTTTTAAATAAAAGTGATCTCCCCCCGGTGACGGACTCAGATGCTGTCCGAAGCTTTTTTACTGAGGCGGATGAAGTATTGTCCTGCTCGCTTCGTACAGGAGAAGGTGCACAGGAACTGGGCATGACCATCGAAAAGATGTATCATATGGGTGAACTGAGCCATCAGAGCGAAGCCATGATCACCAATGCCCGTCACAGAGAAGCTGTGAGGGAAGCCTACGAAGCACTTTCCATGGTCCGTCAGAGCATCTCCATGGGGATGAGCGAGGACTTTTACGCGATCGATCTGATGAACGCCTATGCCAGTCTGGGAAGGATCACTGGTGAAGCCGTGGAGGATGACCTCGTGGAGGAAATCTTCTCGAAATTCTGTATGGGCAAATAATTGCGGACCCTGCCGATGCTGCAGATCTGCAAATGCATAATGCCTGATTTTCCGTTGATCCGGTTGGATTTGTGTGGAGAACGATTTAATGAATTACTTTATTGACACTGACGTATGTGTGATCGGTGCCGGACATGCCGGCTGTGAAGCGGCGCTTGCCTGCGCCCGGCTTGGATATCGCACGGTCATTTTCACGATGAATGTGGACAGCATTGCCATGATGCCCTGCAATCCCCATATCGGAGGATCCTCCAAGGGACATCTGGTGAGAGAAATCGATGCCCTGGGCGGTGAGATGGGCAAAAACATTGATAAGACCTTTATCCAGTCCAAGATGCTCAACAGATCCAAAGGCCCTGCAGTCCATTCTCTGCGCACCCAGGCGGACAAGGCGGAATATTCCAAGGCAATGCGGAAAATTCTGGAAAACCAGGAAAATTTGACCATCCGTCAGGTTGAAGTCACTGATATCCTGACCCAGTATGATCTGGAAAAGCTGAAGATTGAGAGTGATGGCTGCAGTAAGGATCAAATATCCAATGATCCTGATAATATAAATTGCTCTAATGATTTAAATGATTCTATAGAAGGAAGTCCCGATTCTGAAAAGCCCCGCGTTGCCGGTGTCAGGATCCATACGGGAACAATCTATACATGCAAGGCGGCAATCATCTGCACAGGCACATATCTGAACGCAAGATGTCTTGTGGGCGAATCCATCACCGAGACAGGCCCCGGCGGTATGCAGCGGTCGACCTGGCTGAAAAATTCCATGGATCATCTTGGAATCCCTCTTCGCCGTTTCAAGACCGGTACGCCTGCCCGAATGGACGGAAGGACACTGGATTATTCCAGAATGAAGATCCAGCCCGGAGATCCTGTAGTCGTACCCTTCTCCTATTCCACGGATCCTGCAGATGTACAGATCGAGCAGGTTCCCTGCTGGCTGACCTATACGAATGAGGAGACCCACGAGATCATCCGCCAGAACCTGGACCGCTCTCCCATCTATGCCGGTATTATAGAAGGAACCGGTCCCCGCTACTGTCCCTCCATTGAAGATAAGGTTGTCAAATTCAGTGAAAAGAACCGGCACCATGTGTTTATCGAACCCGAGGGACGTTTCACCAATGAAGTCTATGTAGATGGAATGTCCTCTTCCATGCCCGATGATGTGCAGCAGCGCATGTACCGCACTGTACCGGGTCTGGAAAATTGTGTGATCGTTAAAAATGCCTATGCGATCGAATATGACTGTATCAATGCCAACCAGCTGAAACTCTCCCTTGAGACAAAGGCAGTTGACGGACTTTTCTGTGCAGGCCAGTTTAACGGAAGCAGCGGCTATGAAGAAGCGGCGGCACAGGGACTGATCGCAGGCATCAATGCCGTCAATAAAATCCGGGGAAAAGAACCTCTGATCCTGGAGCGGTCTGAAGCCTATATCGGTGTCCTGATCGATGACCTCGTGACAAAAGACAACCGTGAGCCCTACCGAATGATGACTTCACGTGCCGAGTACAGACTTTTGCTCAGACAGGACAATGCAGACCTGCGTCTTCGCAAATACGGCTATAAAGAGGGCCTGATCACACAGGAGCAGTACGACTATGTCTGCTACAAGGAAAAAATGATCGAGGAGGAAACTGCCCGACTCAAGAAGATCAGAGTCGGAGCTGCCGCCTCCAACCAGGAAATCCTTCGCTCCCTGGGTTCGGCGGAACTGAAAACCGCCTGTACATTAGCGGAACTGATCTGCAGACCGGAACTCTCCTATGACAGGATCGCTCCCCTGGATCCCGAAAGACCCGATCTCACAAAGGATATTACGGAACAGGTTGAGATCAATATCCGCTATGAGGGATATATAGACAGGCAGAAAAAACAGGTACAGCAGTTTGAAAAACTTGAACACAGGAAGATTCCGGCCTGGATCGACTATGACGAAGTCGGAAGCCTCCGCAACGAAGCCCGGCAGAAACTCAAAGCTTTTCTTCCTTCCTCTATAGGTCAGGCTTCCCGTATTTCCGGTGTTACACCCGCAGATATCACCGTCCTTCTCATATATCTGGAGAAGAACAGAGGAAAAGGCGGTTCAGTATCCGCAGCTAAATCTTGACCTATGGCAGGGAGTTCTTTATGAAAAAAGAAGATTTCATGAAAAAATATGATTTCATGAAAAATAATGCTTTCATTTCACTGATTAGGAGAACAGTGGAAGTATTTTCAAAGCATGAAATGAGTGTGTATTCAGGAAATGCAACATACTATTTTATGGTTTCGACAGTGCCTCTTTTGATGTTGATCATTTCGATCATCAATCTCCTCCCCTGGTTCACTGTCGAGGATGTGAGCAATTTCCTTATGGATTCTGTACCTGATATTCCGCAGATTCGAACGACGATTGTTTCCATTATCTTCAATCTGAATAGATACTCGGGAACTATGGTTGTTTCTGCTTTTGCCCTTACCTGCCTGTGGACAGGTTCTCATGGAATTTCGGCATTGATGGTCGGACTTGAGAAAATCAATCACACGCAGAGAAAATATATTCGTACAAGGCTGAAGGCAATTTTATATGCGGTTCTGTTCTCATTGCTGATTCCTTCCATGCTGCTGTTTCAGATGCTCCGTTCTTCTATTGAGAATCTGATCACAAATCTTTTCGAGGTGCTCATGCTTCCGGAAATTGCCGTCAGGATCAACAATATTCTGGAATACAGCGGAATCATCACACTTGCCGCTATGATCCTGATCATTGTCCTGACATTTACTTTTCTTCCTTCCGGAAAGAGAAAGATCAGGAATCAGCTTCCCGGCAGTATTTTTTCTTCCTTCATGTGGGCCTTTTTTACAAAAGCCTTCGGTTACTTTATCACTCGATTCTGGAAAATGTCTTCCGTTTACGGAACACTGGCCGCGGTCTTTTTGATCGCAATGTGGCTGAGGTTTATCATGACCTTTCTTTTTTATGGAGCATCTCTGAACAGGGCACTGCAGGTAAAGGTGTCAATGGACTGCTCAACATGATCTTTTGTTAATACTCTTAAAGCTGTTAAAACCAGGAGCCAATGTTTCACGTGAAACATTGGCTCCTGGTTTTTATATGTTTTTATAAGTTTTTGTATGTTTTTGTATGTTTTTGTATGAGGGTGCTGCGCATGATTTTTGCAGGTTCATCAATTATTGCAGTGATCCATTTTTTGCGGATATGACGTTTTTTTCTGAGACATATTTTTTCGTAACAGATTGTATGGAATGGATTATATGGAATGGATTGCCAGAATATCCCGCGGGTCTTTATGATCTGTCCTTCGACAAAAAATGAAATACTCTGTCATAAAAGTCTCTGCCTTCTTCGAAGGCGCCGTGTCCGAGCTTTTTGTAGATATATAATTTGCAATCCGGGATTCTGTGTTTCAGCTCATAATGAGCCTTGTTTCCGACGGTGAGGTCATTTCCTCCGGCTATGACCAGAGTCGGACAGCTGATCTGTGACAGTTCCTTTCGTGCGTCGAATCCCAGTATTGCATATGCATTTTTGAGGAAACGTTCATAGCTTTTGGGCTTTGTGAATCCGGCCAGCAGCCGGAACAGTTTTCTGTTTCTGTGAAGATAGGCCTGTGAGTACATTTTCTCAGCAGTATCAATCATGAGTGCAGTGTGATCACTTCGTTCTGCCATTTTGATCCAGGTACTCACAGCCTGACTGACTACCTTATTTGCATAAGGTGCAGTGACGGCCAGAACAAGCTTTTCTGTCATTTCGGGATGGTCGATGGCGATATACTGAGCTATCATTCCGCCCTGTGAAACACCGAGAATGCATGCACTTTGTATTCCGAGTTTCTTCATGGCCCGAACCTGGTCCTGAGCCATCTCTCTGATCGTATACCCTTCAGGCATGTTATTCTTTCTGCTGAACATGTATACGGTATACTCTTTCAAATATTTTCTGTAGGGCAGAGAAAGGATCCATGCTTTTCCCCTTACAGTAGCGAGACCGTCTGAAAGGCCGGGCAGTACGACAAGCGTTTTGCTTCCGCTCCCGAATGAGGCATAGTAGAGATCTGTGTTGTCCAGCACTACGGTTCCGTTTTTTATCTTTTTTCTCATAGGACTTAACCTTTATAAATATGCTGTTACAATAATCGGGCTTCCTTTTTACTGAACAAATGCTGCCTGTGATCTGCGCGAATCTCTGAATCCGTATGAAAAAAGATCAACATTTAAAGACGCCGGTTTTGTTCGTGAGCAGCGGCGAGCCTTGTATCCCCGTGCAGCATTATGTACATTAAGCAACTCTTCGGTTCGAAGGAGTATATTTGAAGGAGTATATATTCTTGATCGCGGACTTATACTCATGATGAAGCAGGTTTCTGTTTTGTTTGCTTATCCCATGATTGAGGTTTTGAAGTCACGTGTATTATGCAATCAGGAAAAGATACATGCCTGAAAACTGCTTCTGATCGATTTCGGAATACTACAGGAATAAGATAGCATGGCAATGAATCATATAAAAGAGAGAAAAATAATGCTTGTACAGTTTTCTAACTCCGGATGATTTTGCCGCGGGACGGCTGCAGACATCCTGTGATCCTTCACCGTTTTCGCTTTCGTGTAAACGCTTCATACACATGCGGAGCATGTGTTGACACCCTGATGATTGGAATGGTCGGGAATAGTGAAACCCTGCTATTTTTAGTGTTTACGCAAAAATATGGTTGTGTTAGGATGTAGGAAGTGCAAAAACCGGTTTATTCTTCACCTCGCAATACCTGCGCTCGACGCGCAAGATCCGTAAGCGAGTCTTGAATGAATTGCAGTGTATGAAGCCGGAATTTATACATGAGGGTTCAGAAATGTTTCACGTGAAACATTTCGTGAAACATCCTGTGAATCTGTCCGCGTGCAGAAGAGTATCCCCGGGTGTGGAATCATAACGAAAAACGAAATGGGAAATTCGCTTCTCTGCGGGTAAAGATCCACTGATAAGGGTTGATCAGGAATAAAGGTTTCTGCAATCGAAGGTGTGTTGGATACAGCACGTACACAGTGAGGAAGATTTCCAGGCTTCATCCGGAGCACAAGATGCGAAACCGAGCCATGAATGAACTGCTGTGTTTTATGACAGGATGAACATGTGAGTCTGGAAAATGTTTCACGTGAAACATTTTGCGGAACATCTTATTTATTTTTTAATGAACAGGAACGAGACTTCAATCGTGATATACGCGCATAAGACTCGTGGGTAAGTCTTGAATTTATAGAAAGGAATATGGTGCTTTTCAGGAAGGGGCATCATAATAAAAAGAATGCTGGAAAAAACAGAACAGAAATTTTCAGAACAGCTCTCTGAGTTTCAGCTGCAGCTCAATGAAGACCAGCTGCGGCAGTTCAGGATGTTTTATGAGAATCTGATCAAGTGGAATGAAGTGATGAATCTGACGGCAATCACAGAAGAGTCGGAAGTGTACACCAAACATTTTCTGGACAGTCTTTCCATTGTCGGATTGATCAGTCCGGAGAGTTTCAGGGATATCTCTGTCATTGATATAGGAACAGGAGCAGGCTTTCCCGGTCTTCCGATCGCAATCGCTTTTCCTGAAGTGAAGGTGACACTCGTAGATTCACTTCAGAAAAGGGTGAAATTTCTGGAGGATACCATTCAGCTTCTCGGTCTGAAAAATGTAAGCGTTTTTCATGCCCGTGCAGAAGAATTTGCAAGGATCGAGTCTGAAAGGGAAAAGTACGATATCGCATGTTCAAGGGCGGTAGCCAGACTGAACATTCTTGCGGAGTACTGTATTCCTTTTGTAAAGAAGGGCGGCTATTTTATCGCCTATAAGGCGGACCGTCTGAAAGAGGAAATGGATGAAGGCAGGAAGGCAGTTTCCGTTCTCGGCGGAAGAATGGATCAGGTGATTTCCTTCCGGCTTCCGGGAACAGATTATAACCGGACTCTGGTCCAGGTGATCAAGGAAAAGCATACCCCCGGAAAATATCCCAGAAAGGCCGGAACTCCTTCAAAGGACCCTCTGAAATAAAGAATAGGGAATCGTATATGTGATCCCGGCAGTCTACGAAGAAAACAGAATTACAGAAAAATTTTTAAGAATTTAATCTGAGGAAAGAGAATCAAATGGGAAAGATTATTGCAGTTGCTAATCAGAAGGGCGGCGTCGGCAAGACCACGACGACGATCAATCTTGCTGCATCCCTGGCAGATCTGGATCAGAAGATACTGGTCATAGATGTGGATCCGCAGGGAAATACGACGAGCGGCTTCGGTGTAGATAAAAACAATCAGGAGAATACGATTTATGAGCTTCTGCTGGATGATTGTTCTGTCAATGAGACGATCATTCCGGGCGTCGTACCCAATCTGGATCTGATCGCGTCAAATGTAAATCTTGCAGCGGCAGAGATTGAACTGATCGGTATTCCGAGAAAAGAATATATTCTCCGGGATGCGCTGGACTTTGTAAAAGACGATTACGATTATATTTTTCTGGACTGCCCTCCCTCACTGAGTGTTCTGACAGTGAATGCGATGACGGCATCCGATTCCGTTCTGGTGCCGATCCAGTGTGAATACTATGCATTGGAAGGACTCAGCCAGCTGATCCATACGATCAATCTTGTCAGGGAGAGACTCAATCCGGGACTGGATATTGAGGGCATCGTATTTACCATGTATGATGCCAGGACGAACCTGTCGGCGCAGGTGGTCGAAAATGTACGGGCAAATGTAGAACAGCGTATTTATAACACTCTGATCCCCCGCAATATCCGTCTGGCAGAGGCACCCAGCTACGGAGAGCCGATCACAATTTACGAGCCTAAATCGGCGGGTGCGGAAGCCTACAGGAAACTTGCAAAGGAAATGCTGGGCAGATGATCGGATGATCCGTGCCGGCAGATTCGCAGCAATCGGCTGTCCACTTACATAAATAAAGGAAATCAAAATGGCCAAGAGAAGACACGGCGGTCTGGGAAGAGGACTGGATGCACTGATTCCACAGGCACGTCCGCAACAACCCGAAAAGGAAGAAAGAAGAAATACTGATTCCGGGAATAATGTCTCCGGTGACAAATCCCTTGAAGAAGCAGGCAATAATCCTGAAGCGTCTGTTTCAGCAGCAGAAAAGGATCCGGTCAGAATATCCGGCGGCGGTGCGGAATCTTCAGATTCTTCAGCAGAGGGATCATTTTCGGCAGAAGGGTCTGCCTCAAAGACCGGCATGCAGGAAACTGCGGCGGAATATACAGGTGCGGTGCGTGTTCTGCGGCTCTCACAGATCGATCCCAACCGCAGCCAGCCCCGTCAGAATTTTGAAGATGAGTCCCTTGAGGAACTGGCGGATTCCATCAGACAGTTCGGTGTCCTGCAGCCCATCCTTGTGCAGAAAAAAGGAAGCCGCTACGAGATCATCGCGGGTGAGCGGCGCTGGCGCGCATCGAGGAAAGCAGGGCTTACAGAGATTCCCGCCATTGTCAGAGAGTATACGGATCAGGAGACGCTGGAGCTTTCCCTGATCGAAAATATCCAGCGCGAGGATCTGAATCCGATTGAAGAGGCAAAGGCTTTCCGCAGGCTTCTGGATGAGTTCAGTCTTCGTCAGGAGGATCTGGCAGCCAGGGTTTCCAAGTCCAGGACAGCGATCACCAATTCCATGCGTCTGCTCAAACTCGACGAGCGTGTGCAGGATATGATCGTGCAGGGCGAGATTTCCATGGGACATGCCAGAGCACTGATTCCGGTGGAGATCCAGGAAGAGCAGTATCTGATCGCACAGCAGATTGCAGAGAAACACCTGAGTGTCCGCGATGTTGAAAAACTGATCAAGGAGAGACTTTCCGGAAAGAAGAAAAAGAAAGGCAGCGGAAAGGGAAAAGCTCCTGAAATGGATGCGGCTCTGGAACTTGCCTACAAAGAAATCGAAGAGCGTCTGAAGCAGTCACTGGGAACCAAGACAGTGATCCGGCACAGCGGGGACGGCAGCGGAAGGCTGGAGATTGAATTCTACAGCCATGAAGATTTGGAAAAGATTATAGATATGCTGACGTAATCGGTAAAAGCATGTTATAATAACAGCTTGCAGGATTTACTGCTGTTTGCAAAGCAGGTGTAAAAGCTGCATTGGATTGTAATTGATGCGGTGCAGGACAGACCGGCCGACAGGTACAGTTGTCCGCAAATGATCCGCCTGTAAATGAGAAAGATCAGGGATCACAGCCGCATAATAAAAAGACACAAAGAAAATCACAGGGAGAGTAAAAATGATCGACATTAAATTTCTGAGAGAAAACCCCGACGCAGTCAGAGAGAATATCAAGAAAAAATTCCAGGATGCCAAGCTTCCGCTCGTGGACGAAGTAATCGAGTACGATGCCAAGAGCCGCGCTGCCCAGCAGGAGGCAGACCAGATCCGCGCTGACAAGAAGAAAATCTCTAAGCAGATCGGCGCTCTGATGAAACAGGGCAAGAAGGAAGAAGCCCAGGCCATCAAGGACCAGGTCGCTGACAACAGCCGTCTGGATGAGCTGGATGCTATCAAGAGGGAAGCAGATGAGATCGTCAGAAAAGACATGATGCTCATTCCTCAGATCATCGATCCTTCTGTTCCGCTCGGACCCGATGACAGCTGCAATGTAGAGATCGAGAAGTTCGGCGAGCCGGTCGTTCCGGATTTCGAAGTTCCCTATCACACAGATATCATGAAGCGTTTCAACGGCATCGACCTCGACGCCGCGGGCGATGTCGCCGGCAACGGTTTCTATTATCTGATGGGCAACATCGCAAGACTTCACTCCGCAGTGATTTCCTATGCCAGAGATTTCATGATCAACAAGGGCTTCACCTACTGCGTGCCTCCTTTCATGATCCGCAGCCGTGTCGTCACCGGCGTTATGAGCTTTGCCGAGATGGACGCCATGATGTACAAGATCGAGGGTGAGGACCTGTATCTGATCGGTACTTCCGAGCACTCCATGATCGGTAAGTTCATTGACCAGATCATTCCCGAGGAGAAGCTTCCCCAGACACTGACCAGCTATTCCCCCTGCTTCCGCAAGGAAAAGGGCGCGCACGGCATCGAGGAGCGCGGTGTCTACAGGATCCACCAGTTCGAGAAGCAGGAAATGATCGTTGTCTGCAAGCCCGAGGAATCCATGGACTGGTACAACAAGATGTGGTCCTACACAGTGGAGCTCTTCCGCAGCCTGGATATTCCTGTCCGCACACTCGAGTGCTGCTCCGGCGACCTGGCAGACCTCAAGGTCAAATCCTGTGATGTCGAGGCATGGTCTCCCCGCCAGAAAAAGTATTTCGAGGTCGGCAGCTGCTCCAACCTCGGTGACGCACAGGCACGCCGCCTGCAGATCCGCGTCAGCGGCGAGAAGGGTAAAAAATATCTTGCCCACACCCTCAACAACACTGTTGTGGCTCCTCCCCGCATGCTGATCGCTTTCCTTGAGAACAACCTTCGCGCCGACGGATCCGTCGCCATCCCCGAAGTCCTTCGTCCCTACATGGGCGGCATGACCGAACTCGTTCCGGAGTGCTGATGACTGTGCTCCGTCGAGCGGCATGACCGGAAAGAAAAAACAGAGAACAAATACGCATGAATTGATCAGATGTGTCAGAGGGCTTTTTGCTCCCTGACACATTCTGTACAGGAGATTGTGTCCTTGCATAAATATTTAAGATCGGTGGGTTTCTCCGAGTTAATGAATTCCTATGACCGGCTGAACCTGATCGACGATATCAAAACAAAATCTTCCTATCACATGCAGGCTGCAATTCTTGACAATCCTGAGGAAATGCTGACAGAGTACAAGATGGATCTGGCCGGCGGATGCGGTCTTACCATGGCAGGTACTTTTGAAGATGAGAATGATTTTCTGGCGGGACAGATTGAGCCTTATCTGACGCCGGAAACGATCACGACCATGGAGGAAGTCTTCGTGGAAGAGAGGATCGATAACCGCTCTTTTGCAGGGATCTGCGACGATATGCGGATCGGGACAACTCTGATCTTCCGCCTGCTGAACCCGATCGATTATCTTCGGTTCTCCGCTTATGAGGAACTCCCCTGTCCGGGTACCGGGGTCTGCCTCTCCGCTCTTTCTGTAGAGGGAACGATTTTGCTCCCTCTTGAAAAAACCCCCTATGAGCAGCAGGTGATCCGCCAGCGCGCCAACCGGCGCAGAAAGCTGATGGAAGCAGCCAGGGACGGAGACGAACAGGCAATGCAGACCATTACCATGGAGGACATGGATACCTACGGTGATCTGCTAGGCAAGATCCAGGACAATGATATCCTCACTCTGGTGGATTCCTTCTTTATGCCTACCGGTGCAGAATGCGATGTCTATTACATCATGGGAGAAATCCTGGCCTGCAGGCAGGTCCGCAACCCCTATACACTCGACAGGATCCATGTCCTGACAGTGCAGTGCAGCGGCATAGAATTCCCGGTCGCGATCAATGACAAGGATCTGTACGGACATCCCGAGCCCGGCAGACGCTTCAAGGGAGTCATCTGGCTGCAGGGGATCATCCGTTTCCCCGGAGCTGTGTAATGATCGAGCTGATTCAGGATTCTTTTTCCGTGTCCTGCCTGCCTGTTGCATAGCTGCAGTTACGGGTATTGCGGTATTATTGCAGGATGCAGGATAAGTCATATCTATCATAAAAATCATAATAATAAGAATAAAAAAATCGGAATTATTGACGATGATAGTCGTAATTCCGATCTTTTTTTATTAAAAGAATCTTCTAATAGAAGATAAGTTAGTTTTAACAAATTTAGGTTGACGGGACTAACCTCTTGTGCTACAATCCACCTGATTAGATAGTTAGTATTTTCTAATTAAAAAGCCTTATCGAAATACACACTGAAATAATAGAGGAAGGACATGCGGGGCGACTGCTGTCCGGAGAAAGGGGAAGAACACAATGACTTTATTGGAGGCTGAAGTTGGAAAGACTTATATCATAAAGGAAATCAATACAGACGATGATGAGATGAATTCCTTCCTTTTCCGCCTGGGATGTTACAGCGGAGAACCGATTACTGTAGTTTCCAAAAAGAGAAAGAGCTGTGTGGCTGTCATTAAGGACGGCCGCTACAATCTTGACCAGCTTCTCTCTGAAGCAGTGATTATCTGAACAATGCTTTGAACGCCATCGGGAGGGTGTGGACAGTAACGAAAGCTTTTCCTGTGATCCTTCATCATGAGATGAATAGATCCCGGGAATAAGTATATATACTATGTTACTTTTAAAGGAGGTTTTGTATGAGAATT